>JAWAQC010000122.1:0-3639 GCA_038894115.1 Candidatus Woesearchaeota archaeon
ACAGGCTAAATCTCGAAAAAGCCAAAAGTGGAAGAAAAAAGAAGAGTAATGAGGAAGCAAAGAGAGTAAAAAAAGCTAGCAACCTCTGCTTTTGCTCCAGAGCCATGTATTACCTAAAGGAAGCTAATGGTATTCACACAAAAAATTCTTAGATGCTTCAAATGGCGCAGCGACCTTAAAAAGATACTGCAGTGATAAGAAAAATGAGGATGATAAATCAAAAAGAAAACAATAAACTATAAATACCTCAAATGATGACACGATGAGAATGGAACCAAACCAAGAACGCTTACCACAAACCCCAACCAATCACCCAAAGCATGAAACCTCTAATGCACCAATGGATGGTAAAGAAAACCATAATCATAGTCAACAAACCAAAAACCATGAACATCTACAAACCCAGCAACCAGAAAAATCATCGGTAAAAAAAGAAATGCAACAGCACAAAGAGAAAACCCATGCAAACAACCATCCAGAACATTCTAAAGAACACAAGCAAAAACCCACGATTACCACATCATTAAGTGCATTCATCCAGCATCCCAAAACAAAAGGAATTCTTAAAGTCCTGTTTATTCTTCTTCTGCTTCTTATTCCAATGGGAATTAGCTATCACCTACGCTCACAAACCATCGATATGCCTCTTCTTGATCGATATGCAGAAAGCAGAGTTTTAGAATTTTATAAAGGAGCTATTGCCCAGCAAGTTGAAAGCAAGTTTGGATATTTGCCAAAAGCAAAACAGCAAGAACTGGTTGAACAAGAATTTGCAAAATTTGCCAAGGAAAACAAAGAGCGCATTGAACAAGAGATTGCAATGCTTAGCGAGCAATTAAAAGAACACTACCGCTATGATGAGACAGGATACCCTTATTTACATGATATTGATACTTACTTACAATATCAATACACGAAAAACTATGTTGAGCATGGACATGTAGGTAATGTTAAAATTGATGGAATCTCGTATATGACCTATCGTGATGGAAGGCACCTGCATCGCTCAGACCCGCGACTGCATCCCTGGATGATGGCACAATGGTATAAGGTTCTTTCATTCTTTAACAAAGACATGACTATTGCCTATGCTGTCTTTTTATTTCCCA
Organism: Candidatus Woesearchaeota archaeon; assembly: GCA_038894115.1. Classification (GTDB taxonomy): domain Archaea; phylum Nanobdellota; class Nanobdellia; order Woesearchaeales; family JAWAQC01; genus JAWAQC01. The sequence goes on from JAWAQC010000122.1 coordinate 1,110, forward strand.
TCTTTTTAGGAACCCTTGCTGTCATTCCTGCATTTTTCTTAGGGCGCAGACTTGGTAAAGGATGGCTTGCTGGACTTGTTGCTGCAACGCTCATCACCATTGCATTACCCATCCTCTTACGAACAATTGGAGGAGTTGGAGACAACGATGTACAAAATTTATTTATGCCCCTCCTTATTTTATGGCTAGTTATCGAAAGCTGGGAAGCCAAAAACCCTTGGGTAGGATATAGCTTGGCAGTGCTTGGTGGAATTGCAGTTGCGCTCTTTAGAGGATTTTGGGGAGGTGGTTGGTGGTTTGTTGTTGATTTTCTTATTGCAGGCTTTGTAGGATATGTAGCATTTACAGCAATTAGTGGATATAAGCAAACACAACAAGCAAAGAAAAATTACAAACAAGGCATTCTTTCAACCATCATAACTGTGCTAAAAGAAATAGGGGCACAACAAAAAGTCAAGCGTTTTGGTGTCTTTTTCATTTCAAGCATGCTTGCAGTAACAGCCTTTGTGCTGATTGGTGCAAAACAATCGTTCATAATTGGAATCAAACAATTCTTTACTATTTTTACCGCACCGTTTGGATTTTTAGCATATAAAGCAGTGGGTACAACAACGATATGGCCAAATGTGATGACGACGGTAGCAGAGCTAAGCAATGCCAGCATCGCACAAATTATTGGAAGTATTGGTGGGCCGCTCTTTTTTGCGCTTGCACTGTTGGGGATAGGACTTGCACTGTATTCTGGCACAGCACCACAACAGGAAGAGAACAGTGCTCATCAGCAAGAAAACGCTAGCATCGGTGCAAAAGAGAAAAGCAGCACTCAATCCATTGCTAGACACTTGACAAAACAGGAATGGCTTATTCTTGGACTGCTTGCAGTATCCTATCTGGTACTTGGGTTTCTTGCAAGCAGCATAACAAATATTTGGGTCCTAGTGGTTGTTCTTGCAGCACCATTAGTTGTTGTAGTTGTTCTTGCTGCACTCAACGACCTTCACCATTATGACTTTTTTGTTCCAACACTGCTTGCAGCATCGATCATCGGAACATTCATCGCAGCAGTACAAGGAGTTCGGTTCATTGCACTTCTTGCCATATTTACCTCACTTGCAATCGGAATTACTGCACAAAAACTCCTTGAATTCCTCACTGGCTTCCTACCTGTGTTTAAAAATCGTAAACACGGTATGCTGTATACTAAAGGAATATACTCTGTACTCTTGCTATTTTTGCTCTTTGGAGCAACGGGAGCCCTTGCAGATAGCAATGAAAAAGCAAAATATAACCTTGCACATATGAACGATGCCTGGTATGACCTTATCATTACAATCAAAGAAACCTCGGAGGATGCAATTATTACCTCGTGGTGGGATTTTGGGCACTGGTTTTATTCACTAGCAGAACGGCGGGTAACTTTTGATGGAGGTGACCAAGGACGAAGAATCCATTGGGTAGGTAAAGTGCTGCTTACTGAGGATGAGCAGGAAGCAATTCATATTTTGCGCATGCTTAATTGCGACCAAGAAGCATTTGTCGCCAAGCTTGAAAAGATTACTGGCAATGAGTATGATGCAATTAAACTTGCCTACCAGGTATTGCCCCTAACAAAATCTGAAGCTAAGAAGGCATTATCCCAAGCAGGATTAACCCAACAGCAAGTAAACGATGTCATGCAAAGCCTGTATTGTGATGAATTGCTCGACCAATATTTTATTGCGTCAGAAGATATGGTGGGAAAATCCTCGGTGTGGGCACATTTTGGAATTTGGGATTTTGATCGAGCCTATGTGTATAATAGTGTCAAGCGCAAAGCAAAAAACCAAAGCATACCGTTCATTATGCAGCGGATGAATGTTTCACGCCAGGATGCTGACCGCATCTATGCTGAAATCCAACGCAATACTGGTGATCATTGGATTAGTCCATGGCCTGGATATGCCCAAGGATATGGAGGAATGATGAGCCCATGCATTAAGGCAAAGCCAACCCTATATACCTGTAGAAATGGGTTTATGATTAATACCACAACCTACGAAGCATTTGTACTCACTGAAAAAGGCAAACGGCATCCAAAACGGTTTGCGTATCTTGACCCCACCACCGATGCATTTACGATCAAAACATATACTCAAGATATTGCAGATCCCAAATTGTCATTTGCATTCGTCCAACGAGATGACCAGTATTATGGAGTGATGATGGATGATGCATTGACTGCATCAATGTTTACCAGAATGTTCTTTTTTGAAGGGAAAGGATTGCAATACTTTGTCCTCATAAAACGAAATATTGCGATTGATGGACAATACTTATACCTCTACAAAGTTGATTGGAACGCTACAAGAACCTTTTGGGACAAATAAAGGGAGAAAGATATAACCATGCAACCAAAACAAAATAAAAATGACTCCAAAAAGGACTTGGAAACAAAAGACATCACAAAAAAAATCCACCTGTCAAACGATGGTACCGATCAAAAAAAAACAGGATTATTGCTGGAGTCTGCGGAGGGATTGCAGAATATTTT
>JAWAQC010000123.1:0-3638 GCA_038894115.1 Candidatus Woesearchaeota archaeon
GTTTTGTAAGTTGTTGTTTTTATTCATTTTTTTTTCATAATAATAATAGTTTTTTGTATAGGCAAAAAGAAAGGAGAATCAAATGGTAAAAAATACTGCAAAAGCCGATAGTCTTTTGAGAGGCTTAAAAGAAAGGCTTGAAGCTCAACTAAAGGGATCTCTTACTATCGATACGGTAGAAGAAATCAGAGACGCTGAGGGGTATCTTGTTTTAAGGTGTTCTGATGGCGGAAATTTGGCTGCTGGACAGCCAGTCATTTGGATTCAGGTAAGACAACCTGATCTAGGTGCTTTGGATGTGTTTCAGCAGGCTCACAGAGCATACACTCCACACGAGTGTGTTCTTGCTTATGAGCTTACCGCTGCTGATAACCCCGTTCCTGCCAATAAAGACTTGGCAATTGTACTTTGGGAGCTTGCTAAACTTGGCATTGCGACCAAAGTAAAAGAATTGGCTTCTGGTACTGCTGTAACTGAAGCTAACGTAGACGCTGCTGCAGTTGCATTTAAATTATTGGGTACTGGAACATAATTTTTGGGGGGGCATCATGAAAAAAATAACTAAAAGTGAATTAGACCAAATTGTACAAGAACTTGAAAAAGAGTTCTTGTCTTTGGCTTGTTTAAAAAAGAGTGAGATGCCCAAAGAAGACGAGGCCGAAAAAGAAGAAGAAAAAAAAGAATTGGCTGATCAAATCGCCGCTGAAGCTAAAGATCGCAAGGATCAAGAAGAAGCAAAAAAAGAAGACGAACAAGAAAAGCTTCTTGCAGAGCCTGCCGATCAAGAAGAGAAAGCAGAAGCTAAGGATGATGGCGAAGATAAACAAGAAGACAAAAAAGACGATGAAGACGATGAGCCAATTTATTCAGATGAGGAATTAGAAGAGCTTAAAAAGCTTTATCAGTCCATGTCTGAAAAAGAAAGAAAAATTCACCGTGAAATTTTAGAAAAATGCGGTGATGTAAAAGTGGTTAAGTCTGAAGGGTCTTTGGGCGAAAAAGAAATTGAGGCTATTAAACAAGAAAATGAGTTGTTAAAAAAATCTCTTAATGAGCTAGTGAATAAATTCTTAAAAGCATTAGCTCCTCAGGCACCTGCCCGAAAAACAGTATCTTCTATTGAGGTATTGAAAAAGGGTGAGGACACTGAAAAAGAGATTAATTTAAGCAAATCTCAAGTAGCCGAAATTTTAAAGAAAAAATCAATGGAACCTACGCTCAGTAAGAGCGATAGGGAATTGATCAGCCGATTTTTTATTGGCGGTCAAAAAGACATTAATTTGGTAAAACATTTATTAAAATAAATAAAAAAGAAAGGAGAGCAAAATGTCTTTAACAGAAAACTTACAAACCCTCATGAAAGCACTTGAGGCTGGGAACTACAATGTAGCTCCTTCGCAATTGACTCAAGGTGCTGCTTTGCAAACGGAAGATCTGTCTCCGGTTATGCACGAGGTAACTTACAGCAATAAACACTTTAAGTTGTTGAATTTATTGCCTGTAAAATCCGTAAAAAGCCAATTATTTCAATTCAACCGTAAACTTTCTTACGGTGATTTTGGAGGGTCTGCTCAATTTGAAGGTAGTGTAGGCCGAGAGGATACTAGCGATTTTGTACGTGTAGTTATCCCTATGGCGTACTACTCTAACGTACGTCGAGTGACCCTGGCTGCTCAACAAGTAGCTACTTTCCATGGTGAGTCTATGGAAGAAGAAGCTGCTAAAGATGCAGCTATGAAAATCGCAGGGGATATTGAGTTTGACCTAGTGTTTGGACAAGCACACTTTTCTAACGCTGGTGTGTTTGATGGAAACGTTGCTGCTATGCCAGACCTTATTCCTAACCTAAGGGGTATTGATGCTCAAGTACGTGCTTCTGATGCACAAGCTAATGCTCAAGACCTTATGTTTGCTGAGTTTGGTTCTGACATTAGTGTTGTATTGCCTGTTGACGGTGTATTGACTCAATCTGCTATTGAAGATGCAGCTGTTCGTGCTAGCTTTGGATTTAGCTCAGCCGATCTTCTATTAGTAGACCCGGCAGCTTTAGCTGAATACAACAAAATTGCGTTCCAACGTGAACGAATTATGCTTGCAGGTTCTCCGCAAGAATCTACTGGCGCTACTTTGAGTCAACAATGGACCTCTTTAGGACCCATTGCAATTCAATCTAGCCAATTCTTGCGAGCTAAAACTGCTCCTGCAAGAGCTAAAGCCACTTCGCCTGCTGCTCCTGCTGCACCTACTGCTGCTGCATTGCTTGCAGCTGGATCAAAATTACTGGCTGGTAATTACATTTACTTTGTAACTGCTGTAAACATTAACGGGGAAAGTGTTGCATCTCCTACTGCAATACACACAGTGGCTTCCGATGGAGATGCTGTACAACTTACTATTGCCCCTGTATCTGGCGCTTTGTATTACAACGTGTATCGATCTGAAACAGACGGTTCTTTAAAAACCGCTGCTTTTATCGGACGTGTAAAACAAGGTTCTGGACCTGCTGTATTTATTGACATGGGCAACAGAGCTCCAATGCATACTTCTGCTTATCTGATTGAGCAAAAGTCTATGCAAATTGGTGAATTGATGCCTTATAGCCGAATTAAATTGGCAGTTCATGACCTCTCTATGCCAGAGGCTCATGCCCGATTCCTTTCTTTGGCAGTAATGCAACCAAGAAAGAACGTCATTTTGGACAACATTAAAGGTGCTTTGAGAAAGAAATAGGCATCTTTTAGCGTATAAATCTTAATAATGATTATGCGCAAGGGAGGGTTAAACCCTCCCTTTTTTATTTGTGTTTATTGTTATCAGGTGTTATAATACGTAACAAGTAATATGGGTACAAAAAAAATTTGTATTAAACTATTTAAATTTGCCGTTAAACAATTGTCAAAGCCAATTAATTGTACTGTTTACAAAATTGGAAATATTGCTTTGAAAGTCATAACAAAAGCAGATCCGGACAAAATAAATGATTTTTCAATATAAATTGTATATTTTTGATACAATATTTAGGGGGGGGTAAATGAAACAATACCATGATTTGTTGCAAACCATTTTGAACCAAGGTGTGCAAAAAAACGACCGTACTGGGGTGGGGACTTTGAGCATTTTTGGTTACCAGATGCGTTTCCCTCTTCAAGAAGGCTTTCCTTTGGTGACCACAAAAAAAGTACATTTTAAGTCGATTGTGTATGAGCTCCTTTGGTTTTTACGGGGTGATACCAATATCAAATATCTAAAAGAACACGGAGTGACCATTTGGGATGAGTGGGCTGATGAAAATGGAGATTTAGGGCCGGTCTATGGTAAACAGTGGCGGGCTTGGCAGGCGCCTGATGGCCGCACTATTGATCAAATCAGTTTGGTGATAGAGCAAATTAAAAAGAATCCTGATTCTAGACGCCACTTAGTGGTGGCATACAATCCGGGTGAGGTGGATAAAATGGCCTTGCCCCCTTGTCATGCTTTTTTTCAATTTTATGTGGCTGAAGGCAGGCTTTCGTGCCAGCTTTACCAACGCAGTGCTGATGTGTTTTTGGGCGTGCCCTTTAATATCGCCAGCTATGCCTTACTCACTCATATGGTAGCCCAAGTGTGTGATCTAGGAGTGGGGGATTTTGTCCATACCA
>JAWAQC010000124.1:0-3630 GCA_038894115.1 Candidatus Woesearchaeota archaeon
TTGTGCTTGTGTGCTTGCTTGCCAGGGAATGAGATTAATTGGAGGCAAAAACCCCCCACCAAAATCAACATACAACAGGTTCTTTTTTATTTGTGGTGATACTTTATTTTTAAGGAATGTTCCTAATCGTTTTATCGCATCGCAATGTTCATCAGAAGTATAATTCCAGCTTTTATGGAAATGAAACCCGACCAAAGCACAGGTTTTTGCTGCTTCAATGCTTTTTATTGCTTGAATGGCTTGTGGCAGTGCAAGCCCAAATTTTTGCCATTTACTATTGTTAGCAAAGAGTGCTAAACGCAGACTTATGCGCAGTGGGTTTTCTTTATAATGCTTTCTCTTTAGTGCAAGCACTCGCTCAAGTTCCTCTATATTATCAATGTTAAGGATGACTTTGCTTTGGTGGGTAATTGCAAGTGTTAGCGCATCCGTTGATTTTACTGGTGCTGTATAGATGATTCTTGTAAACCCTAATGCCAGTGCCAGGCGCAATTCTGGCTCGCTTGCAACGTCTGCACCATAACCTTCCTCCTTCAAGCAGTGGATAAGATAGGGTAAATCATTACTTTTGAATGCATAGAGTGCGTTTCCTTGTGGAAATGCTTGTTTTAAAGCGTTTGCAAATGCTTGTGCATTGGCTCGCAATGCTGGTTCATCAAGAAGGTACAATGGTGTCCCATACCGGCTTGCAGCATTTAGAAATGCATGTCGCTTTTTGATGGTGTCAAGCACTTGGCTCTTAAAGAGGGAAGGTGATGCTTTTTCTTGATGGTTAAAAAATTCTGTTTTCATTGCTGGCAGTGCTTCTTTCCATAAGCGACTTACTATGTCATTTGTTTGATCCTTCTTTTGCTTTTTTCTTTTTACTCCATTACTTTTTTTGCTGCTAGAATTTTGTCTTGCTGGATGATTTTTCGTTACATTTGCCATGTGATTCACGTCTGCTTTTTACTTCCTTTCCTTTTTTTTGTTTGTTGTTGTGGCTGGATTTGGATGTAAACTTTTTCTTTGATAGCTTGGATAACATCGCTTGCTTTTTTTAACGGCACATCTGCTACCATCACATACCCTAAGAGTTCATGCATTTGAATTTCATCGGGCGAACCGAGTGTGTAGCTTCCTTCTTGGACATAGGGAACTATTTTGAGGATAGGATATTCCAAGCTTTTTATTTGGTGGTATGAGAACTGCTTGATGTATCCTTTGGTTGGGGTATTAAGATATACGACTAATCCCGAGCGTGGCTGTTTAATTGAGGGAAGGGGCAATCCAAACAAAGTCTTAGCATAGTAAGTAATGCTGGTCCATCCATACAATTCTTGCATGAGGTCCACAAACGTGCTTATTCCCGGCCGTACGGTTGTTTCAATCACATAGAGTTTGTTTTGATATGCTTTAAAATCCATCATGCATAAGCCCTGCTTTATCCCAAGAGCACTTGCGCATTGTGTGCACAGTTCTTCAAGCTGTTTAAGGCTAAACTCTTCTGGTTGCTGCTGTTGCAAATTAAAGAGGTAGAATGCGTCAAAACTGGTGTGCAAACCTGGGGTATGATATTTTTTTACGATTCGCAGTACCGTGGCTTTACCATTCTTGGTGATAAGGTAATCACAGGAGTATTCTGTTCCTCCAATATATTCCTCGACAAGAAACACTTCAGTAGGGTGGTATTGCTGTACCCGTGCGACAGGGGAATTTGACCTTATCGTTGGGTGTATCCCTTGTTTTATGTTTTCTTGCTCAAGCAATGAGAGTAGGGTCTGCTTTTGCCATTTCCCTAAAACATGTGGCTTTGTTAGGGGATTTGTTTTTTCAAGGGGTTGTGAAAGCAAGCGTTTGCGATGCTGTGCAAATGCTTTTTTATTTTCATTGTAAAAAACATATGAACTTGCATATCCAGTAATATGCTTAATCATATTGGGAAAAGGCAATGGGCACGCTTTTGAGGATTTATCCAGCAAGACAAATTTTGGAACAGGAATCTGGTGCTTCTGGAGGAGAAGACGCTGCAAATACTTGTTTGAGCAGCAGTCTAATGTTTTTTGACAATGATAGGATACTTTAAAGTGCTTTGCAATTGCTGCAGAAAATCGGTAATGATGTTCTTCATCAAATCCAAGCACTCCGACTACCTCAACTTTTTTTTGCTGGTGCCAGCGCTTGACTTTTTCAAGAAGATCGTCTGTGGATAAAAATTCGTCAATGATTCTATTTTCTTTTTGGGTATGCAAATCTTGTGCTGTAGCTGTATCGATTATATAAAGGCAATGGTGTTCCCAAGGTAATGAATGTTCTATTGCATAAAAATCATCATCATCGAGTGTTGTTGCAACAATCACAAGCATTGTATTCTTTTTTGGTTGAATAACTGCTTCACGATTCTTCCTCTGCTTTACTGAACTTTCCTTAGAATAAATCTGCCCACTACTTGTTTTCATTGTTGCACCTATCCCCTTGATTTTTAGGATATTTTGCATCTTTCTTTAGTTCGAAACCCCTTGTACTGTCTATCAATAAAATCTTTTTTGTTTTCTGTATCGTTTCAGCGCACATCCATGTATGCCAATCCTTGTGTTAGCTCTTTTCTTGGCTGTAGGTAAGATACCCCCATTGCAGCAATTTTTCTTTATATTCATACCATCCACATCCGATATCTTTTCTGTAATATTGGTGGTCAAAAATAATTCGTGATGCGCGTTCTAATGCCATTTGCCTTGCTGCTTCCATGGTAATACCATGACCGCATGCTAATGCAACAAGTCCTGATGTTCCTGTAATCACATACTGGTTCATGTGCTTTTTTACTTCATCAAAATGAATTCCTGCTAGCGGATCATTCTTGGTACGATCAGGCACGATGGTTATTGGACGGCCTTTTACAGATGCTTCAAAGATTTCTTGGTCATTATAAGGGAAAGGGGGTGCAAACAATCGTATTCCGACTTGGTATCCTTTCCGTACAGTGATGTTTGTGCAGGTTTCGTTTGCAAGTGTCGCTAGCAATTTCCCCATCGGTATAGTAATGCCTTCCTGTTGTATTCCTATGGTGGGATACCCAAAACGCATCGTAAATTCTAAAGGAAAAATTCCATCCTCATTAACAATGCAGTTAATGTCTGCGTATCCATGGTAGTGCTCCTTTGCAAGAAAAGATTCTAAGGGTTTAAGCACAGTATCAAAAAACACGGTTGGCATTGACCAGAACATTGCTGACCCCATTTCGCCAGTCAGCGGTCCAAGGTTATCAGTAAATAATGGCTTGTGTTCAAAGCAGATACAATGCGGTGTGACAAACGTTGTGCCATTAAAAAATGCTCCAATACCAATTTCAATGCCTTCAACATACTCTTGCAATTGGTATGTAAATGGTTGATATTGTTTTTGATAACGCTCTAAGGTTATTAACATATCTTTCCCTTTGGGGTCTTTGCCAATGTAGAGCAGCTCTTTTTGGTTTGCTGTTTCGCCACAGGGTTTAAGGACATATCGACCAGGTCGCGTGCGTAGCAATTCTTTTCCTTCTTCAAAGGTTTTGCATTCTTTTGCATAGAGGATTTTGACACCATGCTTAGCAAGTATGTGTTGGCCATAGCCACGGTCATCTTCAAGCTTGTCTGTATTTGGACTGCC
>JAWAQC010000125.1:0-3586 GCA_038894115.1 Candidatus Woesearchaeota archaeon
CGCTTTTCTCTCATTTACACTTTTCCAAGGAGCAGTAATGTCTGCTCATCACTAAAAAACGATTCACGTTTTATTTCTTCAAGAATATAAAATTGCTGTTTAGCCTGAATTTTAAAATTATCAAGCTCATCAAGAAAATCCTGGAATTCACTAATATTCTTAAATAGTGCTTCTAATAAGAAGTCGTACCCATTTGTAATGCGATAAAGACAATTAAGTAGTGGGCTGTGCTCCAAAAAACTGCGTAGTTTGTCGCGCTCTTGCTTATGAACTTTTAGAGCAATATATGCTCGTACATGGAATCCAAGTTTTGTGAAATCAATTATACTTACATGTTTTTTAATAAGATTACCTTCATATCGCTTTAATTTTTCAAAGAGTGTTGAGACTGGGATTCCGGTAAGTCGTGAAAGTGTTGTTAAATTTTTTCTTGCATTCTTACGTAAATTTGCTAAAAAAAGTATTTCTTTTTTTTCCATGGTTATGATGACCTCCTAACTCCTTCCTTCCAATGTTGAAGGGTGTAGCATGCTTTTTGTAAGCATTTTTTGTAAGGATAGTAGTTATTCTTGTCTTTATACTTTGTTTCCAAAAAAAATTTTCTGGTTCAGAATGTATCTTCTTCAGCATTTTTAGAAAACTACACTCTTTTACCTTAGTAATGCTTTATAAATGCTAAAGCTCCTTTATTTGCCTAAGCTTTGTTTGCTTAAAATCAGAAGCAAAAATCCATAAAAAATTTTTAATAAATCATAGTTTTAATTCCCTTTTTTCTATACTAATCTTTTAAAATACAGAATGAATAATTTTTAGTTACTAATAGGTGGCAATTGTTCAATATCAACCTTTATATACCAGTACACCTTTACTACACACGATGGCAAGGGGGTATTCATTTTATCAAATCTATCACTTGTTTCTATATTATGTCTTAGGTTATGCAGTCCTTGGTATTATTCTTTCGCTAATTTACCTTTTTCCTGGGTTATTTAATCAACTTGCTTATTATTTATGGCCTATAGATCTTATCACCTTTGGGATTGCAATCACTATCTTTTTTTATGCGCTCTTTATTCGGGCATCTGCAATTTATTTTATTTTTCCCCTTTATTTTATTATTATCTACTTATGGCTAATTCTTAGTGCTTATTACTCCCTAATGCCCCAAGAACTTTCATCTGGGTTTGTCATTGGATTTATGTTTTTTACAAGCTTTTTTGAATTGCTCTTTTCTCTTTACTTACTGCGCAAAGTACCTCGCAATACTGCCCCTCAATCCACTGAACAACAAAATGTAGGTGATAAAACCAAAGGGAATACCAATAAAAATAAGCCAAAGAAAAAAGCACGCCGATAAATGCATTGCATTCATGGCATTCGTTGCTTATTATTGTGGTGGAACTAAGTATGAAATTAATACATTCCCAATTTAAATATCCTCTCCTTATTTTAGATCTTCTTCGTAAAAATACAACCCTTACAACATTGCAATGGTTTGAAGGACAATTATTTTTAGATGACAAAGAGTTTGACGTAGAAATTAAAAAACACGAAAAAAAAATTCTTCTTGGTGGTAAAGAATTCTTAGCAATGGTAGATGAAACAGGCAAATGGTATTCCATTGCCACACAAACCATACCATCCCAACTTAGCGAGGTTTTGGCTTTGATTACAGAAAGCATAAAAAAAATGCCTCAGATTTGCCTGTACCATGAAGCTGCAAAAAAAATTATCCTTAGCCATTTACCTGTAGAACCTGAGGACCGATATGAAGCATATATCTTGTTTGGGCTATCAGCAATTCCATCAAAGCATTTTCAGCAAAAAGCTGACTTGTACGACCTTGCATTACTCATAGAACGGAATAAAACACTAAAAAAATCCTTTACAAGTTCTCCAGAAAAAATTATTGAAAAAATCCAAACCTTTTATATTAACATTCATAATCGGATGCTTTCTCATGTGCGCAAATATGGATGGCTAAGCATGGTTGAAAAGCAGATGCCTTCTTATGATGAACTTGACTTGATTCGTGAACTTAAACTTCTCATTAAAGAAGCTAATATCAAGCGCTCGTATCAAGGATACATTACCTGGGAAAAGCAAATAAAAAAATCATCACAACGATTCATGAAACGCTATCACTTGACCAAAAACGTGTTGATGCTCAGTGATCGTGCCAAAGCAATTGCAGCACTCATGGTCCAGCAACAAGAGGCACTCCAATACCTTTTTTTTCATTTCCAAAAATTATTGGCAGTAGACCAAGAATATCAGCGCTATGAGCCTGCTTTTTTGCTTAATCTAAAATGGGATGAATTTACAGCACTACCAAAACTTCCAAAAAGGGTGCCACCTCAACATTACAACCATGTGCGCTTGCAAAAACAACTTCTTGCACAGCATCTGCCCAAGAAAAAACGTGCAGCACTGGTTAAAAAAATTGTGTTAGGGGGGATTGCTAATTTTACTGATAAGAAAAAAGGTGTAGTGGGAATCTCCAAATCTACAGATGCCTGCAGTATTTTAGTTTTAAATACCTTTGATAAACCAGCAGATCTCTTTTCAGATACAGCACCATCACTGGTAGTCGTAGATGAGATTCCATCAATTTTTTCTCCGTTTTTTCCTGCATTAAAAGCATTTCCAAGTATGATTGGCACCCAGGTAGCATCACATTTTTGCTCTCAGCAACAAAGACTCTTGATTGATGGAAAAAGTAATACCCTTCATTTTATTTAGTTATTATTCTTTGAATGCAACCTTCCTTATACTGCTCCTACCTATACATATCCAAAAATTTTATATAGAAAAAGGCTGCATCCTGCATCACTTTTTTGAGCAATTGGCTTTTGTATGTTTGGTAAAAGTTTGGTAAAAGAGTCATTAAAAATATGTTCCTAAGAAAAGAATTATTTGGAGGAAAAATACCATGGTTATTGTAGGTTTTACTTTTACTAAAGTTGCAGCAAAGCGAGAAAAATTAAGTGGAAGCCTTAGTGTTAATAATAACATTACCTTAGTAAATGTTGAAGATGCAAAACTAGCCCTTGCTGATACCAATCAAACGAGTTTGCATTATACTTTTAAATTTACCTCGCAATACAATAACAATACTCAGCAAGAAATAGGCCTTATTGAACTTGAAGGATATGTCGCATCAATGGTAGAAAAAGAAGAGGCAAAAAAGATTCTCCAGCAGTGGAAAAAAGAAAAAAAATTGGATAATAAACTGCTGGAAGTGATTATTAATTATGCTTTAGAACGCTGTAATATTGAAGCAATTTTATTAAGCAAAGAGGTTGGTTTGCCTGCACCTTTGAAATTGCCAAGAATTGCTTCAAAAGAAGAATAGACTTTTTTAATCATTAAAACCTTTTTCTTTATTCAATAAAATACTAGGCTATCTTTACTATTCTATTTATTTTTCTAAAAAAATTAAAAATTTTCATAAGATTTATATATTCGTTGCCTTTACTATATTTCTGTTGATTTTAAATCAACAAAAATGATAAAAAATATTTTTTGTTGCCTCCTATTAAATTAAAACAAATTAAAACCTATTAAATTTAAAAATTCCTATTAC
>JAWAQC010000126.1:0-3584 GCA_038894115.1 Candidatus Woesearchaeota archaeon
AAGTCCTGCAATGCGTCCAGCATCTTTTGTTGCCTGTCGCTGGGAATCTTCAAAATATGCTGGGACGGTAATGACTGCCTTTTCTACTTTTTCTCCAAGATATGCTTCTGCGTCCTGTTTTAATTTTTGAAGAATGATTGCTGAGATCTCCTGGGGTGTATATTCTTTTCCCCAGATCGTTACTTTGTAATCTTGTCCCATTTGGCGCTTAATGCTTCGTACAGTATGTTCTGGGTTAAGGATCGCCTGGTTTTTTGCTACAATTCCAACGAGCCGCTCCTGGTCCTTGGTGATGCTTACTACACTTGGGGTCGTTCGTCCACCTTCTGCGTTGGGTATGATTACTGGTTTACCTGCTTCAAGGACAGCAACAGCTGAATTGGTTGTGCCTAAATCAATTCCGATAATTTTGCCCATTGTCCATCACCTTTTTTTTTGATGTTTTTATGCTTGATGTTGTTTTTCATTTTCTTGTTCATATTCTTGGAGCAGTTGTTTTGCGAGGTTTTCTTCTCCTAATAATTCAGGAAGACTGCTTCCAGGAATGCTAGGATGGGTTTGCAATGCCCGATGCCAGGCAAGCAATGATGACTTCTTTTTTTTGTCAACAAAATAATTAATCGTAAACCAATGGATGAGTGCTTCGCCATACGGCTTGCAGGGCATTGCAAGTTTGCATTCCAAGGGTTTTACTGGATGAATGGTGCATCCTTGCTTTTCATCATAAAAGATGCATTGCCCATAGGGTAGATTTTTTTTGCGTATGATTTTGGGCCGTAATTTTTTGGTTTCAAATTTTTCAACCACTTCAAGATACTGCTCTTTAGCTTTCTCAACACTAAGGTTCAGATATGCAGCAAATTTCTTTACTTCTTCATCATCACCAAAGGCTCCTGATCCATACTTGCATCCAGTATTGCACGCATAGCAACGGCAGGGCTTAGTCAGTGCAAGGACCTGCTGTAATGGCGTTGTTACCGTGATTTTTGGATCATGGTTTTGCAGTGCTTGCATTTTTTCTTGCTGTTGGGTTGTCTTATTTTACGTAGGGTGCTATCCCATGCCTTTGCTTACTTTTACTTTTGCATGGCGAATAATTTTGTCATGTAATAAGTATCCTTCCTGGTAAACTTCAATAATTGTTCCAGGAGGTTCTTGGCTTTCTTGGGTTGTGAGCACCTCATGGTGCATTGGATTGAATTGTTGGTGTAAAGCTTCCATTTTTTGCAATCCTTGCTTTTCTAGGACTGATTCAAATTCATGGATTGCATATAATATCCCTTCTATTATGGGTTGCCACTGCTTTGCTCCATCAGAATTTTTGTCTTCTTGGATTGGTTGATCGTTTTTCCCATTGCTTTTTGTAGGTGATTTACTAGTTTCTCCTGTTGCTATTTTATTCCAATACTCATGCAGATGCTTTTTTGCAAGGGTAAATTGGTCAAGGACAGGAAGCAGTTCTTTGATTAATTGGGTATTGGCAAAAACACGAATTTCTTGTGCGTTTTTTTCTGTTCTTTTTTTGAAATTCTCAAAATCTGCTTGTAGTCTTTGCAATAATCCAATCAACTCTTCACGATTTTCTTTTGATTCTTTGTACAATTGTTCTAATTGCTGGTGCATGGCAAGTAATTCTTCATAAGGCATGTGTGTTGGAGATGATTGTTCTTGCTGTTGCGTTAATGGATCATCCATTTTCGTGGGTCGTTCCTGTTTTTGTTCATTTTGGGATTGTTCTGTTTCTTCCTGTTGTTTTCTTTTAGCATCTTGTTCATGGATTTTTTGTGGAGCAGATAATTTTTTTTCTTGTTGTGGTTTATTCTTAAATATACTGTCATCATTTTTTTTGCTATCACTAATCCAGTTGCTTTTATTACCTTGAGTATTTGGTTTCTCTTCCATTTTTATTTTCTTATTCTAGCCTGTAATGATTTTACCCGTTTGAAATCGTTTTGGCAATGCAGTTAGGTTTGGATATAAAGTCAGTTTTGAAAGAGGTTTGGTTTTGAAAAAGGATCTGTTTTTCTGGTATAATTTAAGTGTTTTTTGAGTGTTTCTTAAGCTGTTTTAATACTCATATTTGTTGATTTTAAATCAACAAAAATTATGTAAGTGCAACTTATTTATATATTTTACGTTTTATCTTTTTATTGTTTTTCCTCTTTTTCCTTGCCTTTTTTTATCCTACACTCTTAATTTTTTCTTTACCTAACATTAATTATAGATTACTTTACTCATATGTCTCTTTCTTTAACTCACCAATATTACTCAATTTTGCTTTACTTTTTTATCAAAAAAAATAAATAGTAGGATTGTTTAAGTGTTTACTATGCCAGATGGTATGGAAATAACCTTAAGAAAAGTGCGCAAGCCCCATGAGCAGCAGCTTAATGCTCAAATAAAGTGGCTTGGTGATTCCTTAGGTCTGTTTAGCTTAAGAGATAAAGATAGTAGTTGCTATCGAATTTTTATAGAACTGGTTAAATCTAGTAAATTGCAAAAACCTCTTTCCAGCGATGAAATGGCATATCGACTTAATTTAACCAGAGGCACTGTTGTTCATCATTTAAACAAGTTAATGAAGGCAGGCCTTGTTACTAAAGCGAATAATAAATATCAGTTGCGGCAAAATACCTTATACCATGTTGTTGAAGACCTTGAAAAAGATGTTCAGCGGCTCTTTGATGAAATTAAAGCTATTAGTAAGAGTATTGATGAAACTATTTTTTCATAATCTTATCATTAACTCTTAATATTTTCTTTACTCTTAATGTTTACATATTATTTATATTCCATTTTATATTCTACTTTACTTTTAAACTATTTTTTCTCATTTTTCTAATCGCTGACAGAGAAACTTATAATCACTCCTAATCCAATATCCCTCTACGTCATAGGATCTTATCAGATGTTATAGGATCCCTCATAGGAATTTAAATAATCTTTTTATCCTAAAATAGTAAAATTAAAATAGTTTATTTGGGGTCCTCTATTAACATTATTAATCCAATTTAAAAGCAACCTTTTTTATTGTCCTGATTCCACCTATAAATCCGTTATTATGCGCTTTTCATAGTAAGGTTTATACTATGGTAAAACTAAATGCTCATACACTTCGTGGATCTAACCAAGCTAACTCATTTATGGATATTCAAGAATTGTTTTCCTGGTGTGATACTGCTCTTAGAAAACGAGGGATTGAACCTTCACACCAACCTCTTGATCAGAAGAGCAAAAATAGTTTACAACAGCATAGCAGTCCTCAACATCCATTCTCTTTGCACCCCCTAACACTTTTTACTCAATGTCAACCTTCTATCACAACCCTTTTGCCAGCTCAAGCAAAAGCTGTTCGAGCAGGGCTTTTTGAAGGCAATTCTCAACTTATCTGCACTCCTACTGCATCTGGCAAAACACTCATTGGTGAACTTGCTGCACTTTATACTATTTTTACCTGTAAAAAAAAAGTGGTTTATGTTGTTCCTTTGAAAGCCTTAGCTTCAGAAAAATATGAATATTTTACTTCCCTTTATCAGAATTATTTTTCAATTGGTATTGCTTCAGGAGACTATGACAGTGAAGAT
>JAWAQC010000127.1:0-3580 GCA_038894115.1 Candidatus Woesearchaeota archaeon
TTGCGATTGCACAACATATTCAAAAATTTCTTGCTTGCCATACCACGCATGCAGAAGGTTGGTTATTGTCCCCCATGAGGGAGTTTCTTGATTTTCTAGCAAGATTCTTGTGCGTATTGCGCTTGCACCTTGGTAGGATTCATAGAACTTATTTTTCTTAGGTTCAAGAAGTATACTATCAATTAGCAATTGTGCAGATTTTTTTTCATGCTCTATACTTATAGAAAAATGGGTTAATTCTTCTTCTGGTTCAAGTATATTGTATGCTTTTTTTAATCCAGCATGGTACAATTGAAGGAGCAACTGTGAATAGGGGGTTTCCATTGCACGTGTAGCCTGTGTCGTTCTACCAGTTAGAAAATACAATGCAGCGGCCGGGATTCGAACCCGGGTCACCACCGTGGCAGGGTGATATACTACCACTATACTACCGCTGCAGGATGATTTGTTTTTGTCTTCATCACTTGTTTACTAACAACCATTTCAGAGGTTTTGCCAATGATTTATAAACCTTTCTTTCTTCTGTTCTTCTTGTTTTTTCTTTGAAGGGGTATTTTCTGTAATCCCTAAGTTACGTTAAACTATAAGGAACAAGACACTATTAAGGAAAGAAATAAAACGAAATCTTTATATTCTGTCAAGTAGTTACAATATCCAAATGGCAGAAAATCATCCAATAGCAAAAGAGTATAAAATTAAAACTGGGGAATTTGCTGACGTTTCGATTGGAGCACGTGGCGGAAAACTTCGAATTTTTTATTCAGGAATGCCCAATGATCAAACCTTTGCATTATCGCCTGTTGTTCCTGAAGGTTTTCATTTGGACATCTTAAAATATGTCCCTACAATTTATTATAGAAAAGAGAGTAAGCAAATTAGTGTTGTCGGTAACTCCTTTACCGTTACTGCTGTTACCCCAGATGAAATCATTCTCCAATATTTGAAATAGTTTTGTTTTCTTACTTTTTTCTTTGTGTCTCTTTAATGAAATGTTCTTCATTGTGTTTCTTTGTGTATCTCTCTAAAGCTTGAACTTCTAGGGTGCTTGGCAAAAACTATATCCTTGATAATCCCCAGGTTACAGCAAGGTACAGAATAGTAATTAAAATGAAAAAAAATCCTACGACTATTTTCACGACTACTTTCCAATCTATCGAGAAGCTACTCTTCTGGGCATGGTCCCCTTGTCCAATATGCTACCCACGTATTTGCACATGCAAAACAGGGATTATCAAATTCTTGGGCACAAGGTTCTCGTACGCATTTGATGGTTGCATCAAACCATCCACACACAGGGTTATAGTCCATGGTACATCCTTCAATGGATCGTTGAGCAGCAGTGCAATAGGTTTTGCTTCCAACCTCCTGTTTGCAAGTGCCCTCATAGGAAATTCGTACACTTCCAGCTATGCACGCATTTGCATACGTAACTCCGTCTGCGCCGCAGACAGGGTTGTATTCTCTTGGACAAATTCGCTCTTTTTGTGCAATACATGCTCCGGAATAGTACGACCACACCTCGCATCGTGTACCATCAGGAAGGATGCAAAGGATTGTCGTTCCTTGCTCTTGTTGTTCGAAGCTTAGGGTCCCACCTTGTTCAAGGCAATACGTTGTGGCAGGATTTGGTTGTAGGTTGATAAGATCTTGTGGTGGTTCTTGAAAGATCACCCCTTGTGCAATACAACGACGTGGTGATCCTTCTTGAATAGGATATCCTGCAGCAACACATTCTTCAAAGGTGTTAATTTCTTGGCTGCATCCACTGATTCCAACAAGAATGATGATTGCTCCAAGTACAAGCAATTCTGGCCAGCTTCCCAAGGGCCCTTTATTCCATTTTCTTTTGAATCGCACTAGAGTTTTTTTCATGGATTTCACCTCATCATTATGCTCTTCCCTTTCTCTTCTGTTACCAGTCTATTTCTTGCATTTGTTTTTTCTCTTTGTTTGTGTTGATCGATTTATGTTGGTCGAAAATCTGACTTTGATTACTTCTTGAATGTTTCTTTCCTGCTGCGAAAGTACGCCTATTTTATTTTTTTGAGTAGATAGCTCCCATCAGGCGCATCTGCAAGATGGTATCCTTGTGCTGCGATTTTTTCTCTGAGTGCATCAGCCGTTTTCCAGTCTTTTGCTTTGCGTGCACGTTGTCTTAGCTCTGCAAGCGTTTGGATTTCTTGAGGAATTGATTCTGTAGTGGTATCCAATACCTCTAGAACTGTATTGAGTTCTTCCAATACTGCGAGGAGGTGGCGCGCATCTGCAGCAGTGTAGTATTCAAGATTGCGATTACATTCTTTGACAGTATCAAACAGTGCAGCAAGCGCATCGGCAATCATTAAATCGTTATCCATAGCTTGGCAAAATCTCTCTTTGAGACTAGCTGCTAATGCAATAACTAGGGGTTGGGCAGTTTCCGGATTGCTGGTTTCATTTCTTTGCTTGTCACTCCCCTCTTTTTTGTTCCCACATAAGGCAGTTTGTGTTTCTTGCTTAGCTTTTAGCTTATCCACAAGTTCTTGCAACCGAGCTACTGCTCCTGATGCAGCTTCAAGTCCAGCAAACGAGAAATTGAGTTTTTGGCGATAATGGGTAGCAAGCAACAAGTATCGAATTGCTTTTGGGTCATAGCCTTTTGCAAGCAAATCGCGCAGGGTGTAAAAATTTCCTGCACTTTTTGCCATTTTTTTTCCTTCTACTAGTAAATGTTCATTATGCACCCAATACCTCACAAATGGTTTTTTTGTTGCGCCGACTGACTGTGCGATTTCATTGGTATGATGGGGAAAGATAAGGTCCACTCCGCCGGTGTGGATATCAAACACCTCCCCTAAATATTTCATACTCATTGCTGAGCATTCAATATGCCATCCTGGTCTGCCTTTCCCAAATGGAGAGTCATAAGCAACAGGGCCATCTTCAGGTGTCCATGCTTTCCAAAGGGCAAAATCTCGTACATCTTCTTTTTGGTATTCATCAACGGCTAACCTCCCTTGCGCATTGGTTTTTAGTTGAGTTACATCCAAATTGGCTAGGTCCCCATATTGAGGAAATGTGGTAATTTTAAAATATACAGAATGCTCATGCTGGTAGGTATGGCCGTTTTTTTGCAAGGCGCTAATTAGTGCAATCATTTCAGGGATGTGTTCGTAATTGAGCTTCGTCAAGACAGTGTTGACTACAGGAGAAAAGCCCCTTTGCTGAAGATTTCGGATCCCAGCCATCACCTTTTCGAAATTTCCCTTGACGCCTCTCTGTCGATCGTGAACCTCAGACCGGACACCATCAAGGCTCACCTGAATGTTGTCGAAGCGACGATCCATTACGGCCGCCAGGCTTCGGGCTTTCTCCTCGGTGATCAGTGTGCCATTGGTGAGGATGAAGATCCTCAGGTTTCTCCTCTTCGCATGGGCAACAAGGTCAAGAAAGTCTTCCCGAAGGAAGGGTTCTCCGCCTCCGAACTGAACTTCGACCACGTCCATCGCTTCACATTCATCGAGGATTCTTTTCACTTCCTCGGTCTTCAGCTCTTCGGTTCGGTCATGAGCACCCGAAGAGTCGTAGCAGAAGATACACC
>JAWAQC010000128.1:0-3577 GCA_038894115.1 Candidatus Woesearchaeota archaeon
TGCGGAGCGGGTGCTTGGCTGCGGCCGTGAGTGAAGAGTCCTTGGGCAATGGCATCGTCGCTGTACCCTTGAGTTCGATAATATTCAATATATCGAACTGCCTCTTCAAGGGATACCACATCACCACCTCTTTTTTATAAGTAATACACCTGATGCTTTTTTCAGGATTGTGCATCTATGAATTGTTTAGTCTAATGTTTTGCGTTTTTCTTCAAGCTGCTGGCAATAATTAGGAAGCTTTAGCGTGCTTTCATCAGTTTTTCCTAGTTTTGTAATTTGTGTCCACATTCCTTTAAACGTGTCATCAGCAAGCACTATGATTTCTAAGGCATTAAGGCTACTATAAATTGTGCACATAGTACTTGTTTCACCACAAGTAGCAATATCTGTAATTTTTACTTCTGCACAAGAAATTCCCAAAAACAATTTAGCCCCAACATAGGCAGCTGCAACTGGATTTGTAATGACGCGTATGACAAGGTTAAGTAATCCTGTTAATCCAAATGCCTCAGCAAAAATCGACCACCAATTTGTTGTCATTAAGCATTTGGTAAATTCAGCTATTTGGTCACACTCATATTTTGGTAGCATATTAAAGGTTGCTTCAGCATAGCATAATGCTTTCATACACAGCAATTCAGTGTCTTTTCTTGCATGGTAAATAATTCCAGGCAAGCATAATCCTGCCCCTGCTAAAATGGGTGAAGCCATTGCTAAATCATATTCACTAGGTATTGATTTTATTAATTCTCGCGCTTCTTTAGACTTAGTTTTCTTTTCTTGGTCAGTTAATGTTCCATAAGTATAATCAATAATAGTATCAATGTTAAAGTAACTAAGCGCTAATCCAACATAATTTCTAATAATGGTTAATACACCACCAGGAATGATGGCTACCTTGCCATCAATTCCTGGTAAAGTAATTTCTACAAAAGTACCTTTACAAAGGGTAATTGCACAGGGCACCATAACTATGGTCTTTATGACCGTATCACTAAATCCAGAAAAAAATGTTGTTACAGGAACAATAACTGTTGTTCGTGCAGCTTCAAAACCAGGACCAATTACCGGTATTTTTGCAAGTCCGCAAAAAAGAACATTTAACGCAGTAAAAATACTAATAATCTTGTTAAAAATGGTTTGGATTGCACAAACTTGGCTAAGCAAGGTTATGGTTTTATCAACATCTTTGAGTGTTTTTTGAAATGAACTATATTCTGCAAGTGCTCTGTCAATGTCTTCTAAAAGCAGTTTGTCAGGCATAAGAATACTATTGGTTAACGGAATGGTAAACGCAATGGTTTCATTTTCAGGAATCGTATGAAAATAATTGTTATAGATAGTGTAAAATTCAAGCCTGCAGGATCTATTGCTGCCAATAGTAATGCTGTTCGTGTCTTTTCCTGCATTCAGTACTGCTCGTGGGTCCAAGGCTAATGTAATCGTGCCATAATAGGTGGGTTGTTCTGGATGGATTCTGGTCAGTTCAACAGCACCACCTTCACAAAAGAGTTGAGGATTTGTTAAATGTAAGTCCTTGCTGCACGCTGCCTGCTCAAGCATAAACGGTACGGTTAAAAAATAGTTGATTGGTTCATTGTTAGGATTGGTTAATGATTCCAAGATTACTTTTTCAATCGGCGGAATATATTCATCTTTTAGTAAGAGTGCATAGCAGTCTGGTGTATCGCCAGTATTAGGTTTATAAATTTGGACCGTGACAGATTTTTTTACACTATTGCCTGCCTTATCCATCACTGTAATAGTAAGAGTTAGTTTACTGGGCTGGTCAATTTCGATAGGTTCTGTAACCAACATGCAGGTAGCATTGCGATCATTGTTTGCCATAGCGCATTCTAATGACACATTTTCAAACCTGGCAAGATTTTTAAAAAATGGACTGAAGTTTGCTTGGACACTTTGAATCCCAGAACGATCATCAGTAGCATTCAACTTGAGAATCATTGCATCATTAATCTTGATGTAGGGAATCAGAAGGTCAGAAGCGCCATGAACATATGCTAAAACCTGCACGGTTCCTATCTCTGGTGCTTGGTTATCGTATTGCCCTGCTGCTGTTAAAATGCCTTCAACAGGATTTAGTATTTTATCAGTGCTACTGGGATGTAGGCGTAAGAGAGGTGTAGTAATTTGCCGTTGGTTTTCTATACCCAGCCAGGTGCATACCCATTGCTGAGCAACTGTTTTGCATTCTGTTGCAGGCACTAACTGAAAGTAACCTAATTCTTGAAGGTCAAGGAGTATTTGTTTTGCATCAAGCCCAGCACCTTCTTCATTAAAGGTAAGGGTAAGCGTATTATTTTTTTGTTTAAGCCAAATCCTACCATCAGTTGTTTGCGTGTTATATGCATTGCTCCAGCTAAGAAGCTGAGGATTTTTATTGTCAGTCAAAAATGTTTTTTTCAGTTTTTGTGTTTTATGATTGTTATTACTATCAGTAACCGTTACTTCAAATTCATAGGCTTTGTTCTCCCTGCCTTCTATTCGTATGTCTTCAAAAAGGCATCGGTAGCGATTTGTTAAAGAATCTTCAAGAAAACAAGAATTGCTTGCACGATTATTAAATGGTTCCTCAATATCTTGCGTGTGACCTAAAGCACTCAGTCCAGCCACTATTTTTTTGGGTGCTGATTCCTGAAAACTAAAATTAAGAGTTCCGTAAACATATCCTTGTGAAGGCATATAAGTAATAATGCTTCCATCACTACTAAAAACAAAGCTTTGGCTTATGGTTGGTGCAGTATAATCAGTAGTTAGGGTTGCAAGAAATTGGCGTTTAGCATGATTGGTATTATCAAGGGGAGTATCCCACATCTTGTCTCGTACTGTTAAAAAAAAGCTACGCGTTCCTTCTTTATTGTAGGGGATCGTTAGACTATTTTCTACATTACAATCAGGCTCATCATGTGCAATGACTTTTACATTTCCTTCTTGGTCTTCTAAAACAACTTGCTTTATTCCTGCGCATTTATCATAGCATTGGCTGCAGGCAGTGTCAGTAACTTTATAGTGCAATTCTAAACCTTGCTCAACTTGTTTGATGCTGGCTTGGTGGATAATTGGGGGCTGGTCATCAGGCATGAGCAATAAATCGTGCCCAAGGCTTGTGGGGTTATGTTTAACCGTCAGTTGCACACTTTTTTGTGGACTCCATTGCACTTTACATACACATTGGTAGGGATTAGCACCATAATTAAGATTCGTAATTGGATTGCAGTACGAGCTGGCACAATTAGCAAAGGGCATTGCAATAGAATACTCCTGAATTTCTAAACTTAGGTCTTGTACACGCATAGGTACGGCAGGGTCAAGCGTGTCGTAAATCATTTCAATTGTTGTTTGGTCATTGCCAGACTTATCTTTAACTAGCGAAGGGAGTTTATGCTTGCCATACACCGTTGCTTCACGAATAGCAATCGCATGACTTAGTGGAAAAACAAAACTTAGTGAGCAAATAAGCCAGATAAAAAGTACCGCAAATGCTTTTTTATACCAACTGTTGGATTTTTTTTGCATTGGTAATCAACTATTTTTTGTTACCTAATGTATAATTTGC
>JAWAQC010000129.1:0-3570 GCA_038894115.1 Candidatus Woesearchaeota archaeon
TGCAAGTCCTTTTTACCGACAAGCAGGAAGGCGAGTCAAAAGAAACGTTTGAGCAACGCATTGATGATGAAGCTGATGCAGTGTTTGCTCGTTTTGATACACCCTAAGTTCTTTTCCCTTGTTCTTTTTTGCAGAGAGTCTTTCTTTTTTCTCTCTTATCCGCAAAACATATATACTCCTCTTTTTTTCAACTAGGGATATGGCAACGTTTGCAGAAGGTTCACATCGACCCATTCCTTCTCTACGAGAAAAAAAACCCATTTTAGTTACGAGTGCATTGCCTTATGCAAATGGGAGTATCCACATCGGCCATCTTGTTGAATATATCCAAACTGATATTGTTGTTCGGGCTTTAAAGCAGCTTGGGCTTGATGTGATTTATTGTTGTGCTGATGATACACATGGAACACCGATTCAAGTCAAAGCTGAGCAACTGGGGATTACTCCACAGCAGCTTATTGAAGCCTCGGCAAAAGAGCATTTAGAAGATTTCTCACGCTACGATATCCACTTTGATTATTATGGTTCGACGAATCATCCAGAAAACAAGTATTGGTCTGATTTTATCTTTACACAACTGCAAACAAAAGGACTTATTTATACCAAAGAGGTTGAGCAGACTTATTGTTCATCCTGCAAGCGGTTTTTGCCTGATCGATTTGTAAAAGGTGTTTGCCCTAAATGTAAGGCACCAGACCAATATGGTGATGTTTGCGAGCATTGCAATGCAACGTACAAGCCAATAGAGTTGCTACAGCCCTATTGCAGTCTTTGCAAATCAC
Source organism: Candidatus Woesearchaeota archaeon (assembly GCA_038894115.1). Taxonomy (GTDB): domain Archaea; phylum Nanobdellota; class Nanobdellia; order Woesearchaeales; family JAWAQC01; genus JAWAQC01. The sequence continues at coordinate 783 of JAWAQC010000129.1, forward strand.
CACCCATTCGCAAGCATTCGCTCCATTATTTTTTTAAACTGAGTGTTCTTGCTGAAGAATTACGTGAGTATATTACTCATCACCAGTATTTGCAAGAGGAAGTAAAACGGTTTATTCTTCATTGGATCGATGCAGGGCTTGAGGATTGGGATATTTCTCGTGATGCTCCCTATTTTGGGTTTTTGATCCCTGGCGAGCACGACAAGTATTACTATGTTTGGCTTGATGCACCGATTGGGTATCTTTCAACTACAGCCCTTTATTGTAAAGCTAACGGTAGAACCCTTGAAGACTATTGGCAAAATCCTAACAGCCATATTGTTCATTTTATTGGGAAGGATATTATGTATTTTCATTTATTGTTTTGGCCAGCAATGCTTAAGCATGCTGGGTTTAAAATGCCAGATGATGTTGTTGTCCATGGATTTTTAACCGTCCAAGGCCAAAAAATGTCTAAATCGCGTGGAACGTTTCTTAGTGCTCGGCAGTTGGCAGATTTGATAGATCCTGAATTACTTCGTTATTATTATGCAGCCAATTTAAGCAGGGCAGTAAGTGATCTTGATTTAGATGCTGATGATTTTGTTGCCCGTATCAACCATGAATTAAATGCTTCTGTTTTTAACTTTCTTTATAGAACGTTTTCGTTTACAAGTACGCACTTTTCTGGCTCAGTGCTTGCTTGCTCCCACCATCCTTTATTAACAGAAGCAGACCAAGTGCTTACTGGGATTATTGAATCTTATGAGCACTATGAGCTTAGGGATGTGGTCAAGGGGATTTTGCGTCTTAGCGCTCTAGGCAACAAATTTTTTCAGGACAATGAACCGTGGGTTTTAATCAAACGCGATGCTGCTCAAGCACATCATGTTGTTAGCATCTGTGTTCATCTTTGTAGAAGAATTATTGCTGCCCTAAAACCAATTTTACCTCGCCGTGCACGTGCTCTTGAAGAGCAGCTTGGTGGACGTATCACTACGTTTTCAGATGCGTTTATATCACCTGGACATACGCTGGGAACTCCAAAAATTCTTCTAACAAAGCTTGAAAAAGTTACGTTTGCTCTTCCAGAACATGCGCCAATAGCCTCTAGCGCTACTGCCTCAAAAGTTCAAACACCTGTAGCCTCTTTTTCCCAGCTTCAATTAGTCGTTGCTACCGTGCTTGATGTACGACCCCATCCAGCAGCAGATAAACTGCTTCTTTTGTCTGTAGATGCTGGAAATCAACAACGTCAATTGGTAGCAGGATTAAAACCTTATTACCAACCACATGAACTTCTTGGAAAAAGAATTGTTGTCGTTGCTAATTTAAAACCAGCAAATTTGCGTGGTTATCAAAGTCAAGGAATGCTGCTTGCAGGTGATAATGGTCATGGCACTGTAAAGATTGTTGAGGCACCAGGGGCTGTTCCAGGAGATTTTGTTTTCTTAGAAGGTCAAAATCCTGTTTTGATTGAACATCCTGCTCTCATTGACCTCTCAACAGTGCTTCATGCAAATCTTATTTGCAAGAAAGGATATGTCTATTATGGTACTCAAAGGTTAGTTACATCTAAAGGACCATTAACGTTAAGCATGGATGACGAGGGTATTGTTCGATAAGCAAGAAATCTTTTCTTAAAGGTCTCTTAAGGCCTTTAGTGTTTTTTTCATAAAAAAAGAAATAGAAGGGTATTGTAGCATTTTTTACTGTATTGCACGCATTGTCCAGGCACGTGCAAGGAGGTAAAGCTTTTTTTGGACAGCATGCATTTTTCTTTTTTCAAATGCTTTACTTTCTTTTTTTTGCTGTAGGTAATTCATAGGGTTCACCTCTTTTTAGGTTTTTTAGCGTTTTTCATGCTTTCGATTAGCTAAATAGTTCAGGATTGCCTCTTCTTGTTTTTAAAAACAAAAGGATTTCTTTTTCATACGGCGTAATTCCACTTAGGTTTTCAATGCGCTCTTCGATGCGTTGGTTTGTTTCAAGTATCAACTTTTTCTCAGCATCTTTTTCTTTTGCCTTTGCAGTAAGTAGTATCGCAGTTTGTTGCATTGCTCTCACCTCGTTTTTACCCCATTTTTTATTCTTTGGATGAAAACCAGATGAAAACCAAAAAAGAAAAAAAATGAAAAAAACGGTAGGTTTTCTCCAAAGGTTTCTTGTTGTGGTATCTTTTATGTGGGGATTACTATTAATAAGTGCCACGTTTATATATGTCCAGTGAAGCAATAATCTAGAATCAATATCTGATTTTGTTTTTAGATTGTTCTTTCATAACATTTATAAATTCATTTTCGCAGCATAGCCCTTAGGAATTCATTTTTTTTAAGATCAAGGCAAAGTATTGCAAGAAAAGAGTATTCTGCTTGTTCTTTCTTATTATCATCATTCTTTGATTCTTTTGGGATTCTTCGTTCTAAAACGCTTTATTCTCTCTACTTTTTATCAAAGAACACAATACAAAGCACGGTTTTAAGTTAGCTAGTTCTAAGTTAGCTATATACTAGGAATTAAGAAAAAAATTAAGAAAGAACTTTTTTAGGTTTCTATTTTTTTTAGAGGGTAAATGATGAATTCATCACCCTCTTTTAGATTAAACGTGCTTCGTAAATCTTTTGTGCTTACAATTTCAACAATTGTTGTTGGATGCGTGGTCTTTTCAGAAATCACAATTAATGCTTTATCGTTTGTTGTGTCATTCCCCACCTCTTTCATATAGTTCCCGGCGGCATTTATATTAAGCAAAGCTATAAACCGAGCTATCATCCCTATGCCTATGGGCAGTTGCGCGAGATTAGCGATC
>JAWAQC010000130.1:0-3567 GCA_038894115.1 Candidatus Woesearchaeota archaeon
TTCACTGTGATGATGCTAGTATTTCTTATCCTAAAACCACTGATGAATTAGGGTTTTTCTATTTGCCTAGTGTAGGGTATGGCACCTGCACGATTGCAGCAATTCACAATCAGCAAACCGCTGTTCGTACGATTATTATTAATCAAAGTAGTCCTTACCTTGTAAAAATTGTGCTTCAACAAAACAACCAAAAAAATTCTAGCCTGCTGATTATCTTTATGATTTTTTTAATATTCGGTCTTGGGCTGGGAACGTATTATCTTAGTTCCTTTATTCTTAAGAAAATAAGATTTGGTGTAAAAAGCGGTATAAAAAGCAATAGGGATGCGGAGGATACTACCCCAGCTCTTTTTTCCAATGCAGGAACTCAAGAAAAGTATGAGCCCAAGGACAATAAGCAAGAAACAATGAGTAAAGACAAGTTGCAAGGGCAGGTAGCAGCTAGTGAGCGCCAGCAAGCAATCCTTACTACACTTCAGGAAAAAGAGTTAACTGTTATGAATCAGTTAATGGTAAAAGATGGCTTAACACAAAGCCAGCTTCGCCATTATTTAAGCTTGCCTAAAAGCACACTAAACCGAACATTAGCAAAGCTAGAGCAAAAAAACCTTATCATCCAAAAAGAAGAAGCAGGAATAAAAAAAGTGTTTCTTAGTAAATTTTTTCTTGAAGGAAAAAAAGAATAAACCCTATTAAAACTTCTAAAACAAGGTTTTAAACCTTTTTTCTAACCATTGGAACGATCGTTCCATAGCTGTTCCAGGAAGTATTTATATACCCTTTTGGAAATACATCAATTATGCTTGCAGTCAGTGCAAGAGCAAGCCGCAACTACAAAAGCATAAAACATCTATAAAAAATCTAAAACCAATAAAAAACATAAACCAAGAAAATCAGAAAATTAAAAAAACCAAAAAAAGAAAATAAAAAATGTGTGGGGTGTTTAAAAAATGGAAAAACTCAATGGTAAAACTGCTATTCTGTATCTTTTAATGCTAACTATTGCGTTAGCAGCATTGCCTATTTTTGGCTTTGCTACTACGTTTGCTAGCCAGCAGCAAACAGTTTCAACATCTGCAATGCGAGCAGCTGAGAGCATTGACAGCAAAATGACTCTTTTTGATCCAACTGTTGTCAAAGTAGATAAAGAAGAATATGAGCCTGGTGAAAAAGTAGTTGTTAGTTGGGATATTCCTCAACAATATCATAACGCTCGGCAAGTTATCAAAGCAGTGTATGTAACTAATACTATTGAAAATGAAGTTGTTCTTTTAAGAAGTAATGAACTTTTAGGTAAAGGGCGTGCTGAGGTTTATCTTCCACAATGGGCAGCTGCAGGATCTGTTTGGAAAATCAAAGTTTCTTATGAACCTGAAGCAAAGCCTGCGCATGTGGATACTAAATTACCTATTGAATGGGTAAGTAGGCCATTTAAGATTAGAAGCAGCCCTGTTTTAGCAGTGTGTGTTGATAGTGATGGTGGCATTAATTATGCAAAAAAAGGAACAATTACCTTTCACACCTATGACAAAGAGCTTTTTGGTGGTGTTGATACCTGTGTAGGAAGTACTAAGCTCCAAGAATTTTATTGTGAGCCCATCCAAAGCCAGGTCATCTATACTCAAGAATCAGCTGAAACTGCTACAAGCCAAACTTTGTTATATCACCTTAAAATGATTGAATATGATTGTCCTTTTGGCTGTAGTGATGGTGCATGCAAATCATCAGGCATTGCGGCTAATCAACCTCCAGTAATTAAACGAATTGATGGTCCAGATGTTTTGGCGGTTGATGATATTGGAACCTGGTATGTCCTTGCATATGACCCTGAAGGTTCAGAGCTTACCTACACGATTGATTGGGGGCAAAAAGAGCAAAGGAATATGTTCATCAATACCCCTGAAGAATTCAAAAACAAACCTATTTTTTACTTTAGTTATGCTAAACCAGGGGAGTATTGGATTAATATTAAAGTTACAGATGCTCAGGGATTAAGTGCGCAATCACAAGTAAAAGTCCTTGTACGTCCAAAAACTCCAGGGCCTAATCCTACAGTGGATATGCCTAACACTTACTGGACAAACTGGAAAGATAGGGATGATCCAACAGGAACAGGTGATTGGGAAACACTCAAGGATTTTCCAGATGTTTGCCAAAAGCCATTAGCAATTGAATGTAAAACTGTTGATGGCGAGCTTGATGCATTTGCAGCAGGACAAGAAATTATCTGTAGCACTGATATTGGGTTTGTTTGTTATAATCCTTGGAACACCAAAGAGCCATGTAAAGATTATAAAGTACGATTTTTGTGCGGTCAGGCTCCAGAACAGCAACCAACTTGTGCTGACCATAAAGGAGGCAACGATCTTTTTACTAAAGCAATAACTACAGGTATTGCTGCATGGGGAGCAAAAACTCACAAAGAAACATTTGCTGATGTTTGCACAGCAGAAGAATTTTCAACCACCGTAATGAAAGGATTTTGTAACAAAGATGGGTATTTAGATAAAAAATATGTTAAATGCCCCGAGGGTACGTATTGTAGTGCAGGCTACTGTCAACCGCTTTTCCAAGCAAAAATAAAAGAAGCAGTTACCTGTCAGTTTGCTATGCCAACAATGAATTATGAGGGGGCAACACAGCGCCCGCAGCCCTCAGCAAAGCCAATGCCTATGGATAATGAATGTAGGGGCTCAACAAATCCAAACAAAGACAGCTATGAATTTTATTGTAAAGGTGAGCAGGAATGCACTGTTACACTACAGGAAAAACCAGGAACGGTCATTTATTGGAGGAGTAACCTTGGTGGCAATGCTAAAACCGTTGTTGATGGTGTAGACGAAAAAATCTTTTTTAGTGGCAATAGTCAAGGGCAAATTCTTAGTGAAGGAGTAAAATGTGTTTTTGAGGGCTCTACTAAGCCGCAGACTTGCTATAGTAGTGTTTTAAATGGCACTCAATACCTCAATTATGAATGCACAGGAACCGATGCTTGTGTGAATTGGGTTAAAGGCTACGAAGGCACAACCATTGTTTGGAAAAGCAGTTGTGGTGGCTATGCCTACACCACAATCGATGGCCAAAATAAATATGCCTACTTTAGCTGCAGTGAGCACGAGAAAAAGCAATTGCTGCGTGCTGTCGATGATGGAGAAAGTGTCTTTCCTCAACCTGAAGAACGAATAAAACTGCAGCTTGGTGTAGAGCAAAAACCTACTAAAGAGCAATGTACTGATGGTTGTCCATTTGAAGGACGGTGTATTAGCTATGGAATTAGGATAATAAATGGCCAAGCAAGCTACTGCGATCTTAGCGGCAATTTCGCTGAGCAGAAAGCAGATGGGCAAAAATGCCAAAACAACTATGAATGTATTTCCAATAGTTGTGTGAGTGGCATCTGTAAAAATGTCCTTGAAGACATTGAAGAAAACACAGGATTGCTCAGGAAAATCCTAAAATGGCTTGGAATTGCATAAGGTTTAGCTTGCATAACCTTTTTTTCCCAACCTCTTTGTACAAAAAGCTGGCATCAGAAGACCACAAAATACCCCCTACCTGATGCCGCTT
>JAWAQC010000131.1:0-3487 GCA_038894115.1 Candidatus Woesearchaeota archaeon
AGCACCACGAAACCTCGTTCCCTATCCTGCTAGCCAGCTTTTTTTTAGCTATCAGCCTGGACCTTTGAATGCTATCTATCAACGAACCTTTACCCAATCTTGTGGTGGCGGTAGAGGTAATGCGTGTGCTGGGGATGCCAGTGCTGATACCTGGACAGAAGTTAAAGATGTGCAAGGCCTTTCTTATTGTCAAAACGAGAACAGCCATCCCGGAGAGCGTGGCAGTTGCAAGGCTCCAGCAGCCTTTATCAGTATTTCAGGAGATGCGCTTGCTCAAGAATGCAAAGATGCATATGCCCTAAATCTTGATTTGTCTTCCAGCTCACTATGTACTCCACTTTCAGTTCCTTTTGAAACAATGCTTGGGCTTTATCCTGATGCATTTTGCAATGTTAATCCACGCTGCGCTGCATTTGATTATAAAATTGTTACTGATTATCAAACTGGTGCTATTGGCTATGAAATTACTCCCGGCAGTGTCACCTTTGCCCAGCCTTATGTAGGCAGGTGTAAAAACCTTAAGTGTAATCCCATTGATGGTTCTTGCACCAAAGCAGATGATGATGTTGAATGCACGCCCTGCATTGCAGATCAATCCGCAGTTTCGTATAGTGCAACAACTTCAGGAACCAATCGCATTTGGTTTTCTGCTCCAGGATGTCTTTCGGCATCCTCCCAATCTCCGGAAGATACTTGTTCTGGAACATTAACAACGTATGATGTTGATATTAATGAATTTCTTTGCCATAATCCTTTGGCCTCTAACAATCCACTAGCGATTCAACCCCATCTTAACATGGTTTCTGCATTCTACAATCCAGGAGCTCTTTTTTCATTACCAACGACTTCTTCTGCATGGATTCCATCAGCAGAACGCACGCTCTTTCATGGCGGATATGCTACGCAATTGCCTAGTACATTAGATAATAATGATATTGAAGATCAGGTCGTTTTTATGTTTAATACTCCCCAGGCAGGATATCAGCCTGCTCTTTCTTCAAGCTCAAGCTATCAGGTTTTTGATTGTTGCGGCGATGATGATAACGAGCATCCGATTCTCTTATCTGCCCAGGGTAAAAGTTGTAGGCAACTGTTGCTTGGCCAGTCTTCCCCTAATTTTGCGTTTTGCTGCAATAACCCAAATAAGAAAATCAATGATTTTGCACTCTTAGACATTCCTGGCAATGTGCCGGTGCCTTATGCTCCAGGGATGTATTGTGTTTCAGAATGTTGGTATTTAGCAAGTCCTTCAAGTGTTATTCTACAATCTGAATCTACCACCAGCAACAAGCGACTTTTTATTAATTTTGCAGGCCAAAATCAATTAGTAAGGGAAGGTAATGCAGACCTTTCACAGTATCGGGTACGATTTTTTGCAGGAACAACATGTCTTAACCTGATTGAATATACAGCTTCTATTGATAGTACCTTATCACGATTTGGCTCATCAACTCAAAACCGTTTGGTTTTAAATCTTGGAAATTCCCAACCGCAAAGAAATCTTTGCAGGCTTTTTGTTGAAAAACTAAACGGGAACAATTATGAAATGGTTTATGTGCTTGACCTTGCTTCAAATCCAATCCCCATTACCTAAACATTTATCTCTTTAATCCTTTATTATGTTTTTTAAGCATAACAACTTATGCTGACTTTTGTTTTATTAGATTCCTCACCAACTCTCCTTTAAAACAGGTTGTGGTTTAACTATGGCTTTATTCAAGTTTTTTTTTACAGGATTGATTGCATTACTAGTTGTTGTTCCTTTTCTTTACAGCCAAGACTATGCATGTTATAATCCGGCTGTGCAGAGTATTCCCCTCTGTACTCCTTTGCAACTTTCCTATGACCAGATTATTGAGCAATGTTGTGCCAATGACCCCACCTGCATTGCTGCCTATGTCAAGCCCTATGATGACCAAGCCTGTCAAAAAGGCTGTTGTATTTTGCAAGACACTTGTGTTGCCTACACGTTTAAGCAAGCATGCACAACCTATTACAACGGTGTTTTTAATGATTCGTTAGGTGGTGCCTGTTTTTTTGGTAAAACCTTAGTTGCTGAGCAATGCAAAGAAGAATGTTGCTGCACAAATCTTGGATTTATGATGTTGCTACCCTCTCTTTGCCAAAAAGAGCAAGGCATTACCATCAAAAATACCCGCTCTCTTGAACATTGCCAGCAGTTGTGCAGTACCTATCCTCAGATTTCTGGATGCGGTAAAGAAAAACCAGTTTTTTATATCCAAGGAAAGGCAACAATAGATTGTACTGGCGGTGATGGAATTGTGGGGAATCGCAATGACTGCGGCTGCCCTGCTGGCCAAACCTGCTTGCCATCAGGAAAATGTGTACTTTCCTCTCTTCTTCAAACTCCTGCACAGCAGTCTTCTTATTGGTGTGCCCATGAAGGCAATGTGTTTTCTGTTTCATCTTGTGACCAGTGCTTCCAAAAACCTTTGGTTAAAAATAAAACCTGTGTTTCTGCATTTGACTATTGCTCTGCAAATAGTAGGTATTACCAAGGGATTTGTTTGTGCAACGAAGGATTTTATGATGATGTATGTTCTGCAACTCCTTTTTTGGATTTGTATTTAGATGGGTGTGTTGCATCTGATCCCTGCAAAAAGCCATCAGGTTTCTCTTGGTGGTTACTTATCCCAGCTGTGTTTTTACTTTTTTTGCTCATTTATGTTTTTAAACGAAAGAAAAAAGTGCCGCCTCCCCCTTTTTCACCAACTGTCTTTTCAAATTCATTATCACATCCACCATACCAGCATCAAGTTCAACCTCCACAACAGCCTCCCGCAAGCCCATATCAACCTCCTTATGACCCTTATCAGCAAAGATAACTACGGTAAAAGAAGAGGTAATACTTGGTATTTGGAAAAATAAGAGAAAAATAAGAAAAAACCATAACCCTAAAAAAGTACAAAGAATCGTAAATGATAGAAGTACTATAGTACTATTAATCATTCAAATTAATAAGCATAAAATACTAAAACAATTAAGCACTTCCTCTTAGCAAAAAGAACGTATAATCACTTTAAAAAGTAACTTTAAAAAGAGAATGGCAAAAATAATAGCAAAAAAAACCAGGATTTTTACGAAAGTACCAAATACGAAAAAAGTTGCAAGAGCACAGATATCTCTGTTTGAATCTAAACCTACCACTCAAAACTCAAGTTTTCTTACTCCTTCTGCTCGTTTTGTCCTAATAAACTCCAATATCAAGAGCGCCAACGTTGCAAGTACCAAAGAAAAACCCATAAAAAAAACAGCTTGTATTATTTTATGGAAACAGCAAAAAATAGCTGGTCTTCTAAAGGGTTCTCTTGCAAAACCCTCTTCCTCTAAAGCGCCTTCTTTTTTAAACTATCAATTTCTGCTCCAACTGCGAAGCAATCTTCCCCATGTTGTCTATGGCGGGACATTTGCAATTTTTGGTGGGCATTGCAAAAAAGGTGAAAACAGCCTAACCACTGCCCTACGT
>JAWAQC010000132.1:0-3455 GCA_038894115.1 Candidatus Woesearchaeota archaeon
AAGGCACTCATAAAAAAACGATTGATGAATACTATCAAAAAAATCCTTGGATAGATTCAACACTTTACCAGTATCATGCAAAAAACATTTTTGTGCCCAAGGAATTAATCTACACCACCCTTCTTTATGAAAACCTTCATAGAACATTGCTTGATGATCTTGGAGAATATGGAAAACTACTGCTTGGCGATAATCCTTCATTGGGGATGATGCAAGTGCGGATTTCAACAGCAAAAGAATTAACTGGGCTAAATAAAACAAATGCTATTGCTTTACTTACAAACAAAAAATCAAACCTTGCGCTCAGCATTGATTATTATGTTAGGGAAATGGAAGCATTGGGATATAGTGGTTATGAACAAGGCAATGAAAGCATTACTGCCTCGCCACAAAAAACTGCTGAACTGATTGCACGATATCTTGGTGGCAGTAGTTATAATTTTACCATTGTCAAAAAGAAAGTAATAGAGCGCTTGCAACCCTATGCACAAAATACCTTTCCTTTTACCCCAAGCAACTATAACCCACAAGCCTATCGTGATTATATTAAAAAGATTTCTGATGCACCCAACAATAAACATCTGCGATTCAAAGACCTTTAAATGATGAACAAAACATCAAACTTTATTTACCCTTTAAAAAGAGAATATTAACACAAGCTAAATATACATTAAAACAAAAATTGAAAGTATCAAAAAAAGAATCAAAAACACCAACCATTCTTGATGCTGTGACACGTTGTGACACAAAAACATCGACGATAATGACAAAGAAAAACCAAGCAGAAACAACACGCAATAAAAGAAGCACATGAATAAGAGTAGTAAGTCAAGCAGCATCGTGCTTCTGCCAAGCACCCGCTCCTTTCGTCTGACAATTCTTGCAATGCTTTGCATTTTTCTTGGTCCCCGGATGGGGCAGGTCCCCCTATCGCAGTGCAAAGCACAAACTCCAGTCGCTTTCTTGATGCTGCTCTTGGAAAATTCAAAAAGAGTTAAAAAGAACAATTTTTTCTTGAAACTAACCTCTACTTGGGCCTTCAATTCTATGGACCACTAAATATTTTGCAAGCAGTGGATGCACTTTTTCAAGCTCATCATAGCAGGCAATTGCAATCTTGCGATAACTTACATGCCCTTCTTTTCCAGAACGCAGTTTAATAAAATGATAAAGCTCCCGTAAATTCCAGGTAAAAAGTGATTTGATACGATAGCCTAACGGAACAATATACTGAGCTTCAAGTGCAAACTCTTTGCGCAAAGTTTCATAGGTTTGTTTTGCTTTATTCATTGCTGTATTGTATTCTTTTTCCATTCCAATATGGGCAATTTCATCAGGTATGCTAAACCCCAAATCTGTAGTTAACAACTGGGTAGTTTGGGTGCACATCCTATGGCGCTGAATATCACGGTAGGCTCCATAATCCATTTGAATCTCATAGGTGTAATACACATGCTCAAGCTCACGCATTGGCCAATCATGCCTTCCCATCGCTAAGAAAGTATCAAAAACCAATTTACGCTCTTCAGTATTTAGTGTCTTGGCAATAGAAAATGCCTGGTCATAGGTTATTGGTCCATACTCCTTTTTGTCAAACACAGCAGGCAATGATGTTTGAGGAGCAGCAGAAATAGATGCAGTAGCACCCAAAAAAGAGGAAACAAATGATGGAGTAAAGGGAAACCCACTTCCAAACCTATATAAAATTGCTGCTAAGATTTTGTTTTCGGCATCAGCATCAAAGTCAACAATGCACACATAATCACCATGCTGAGCATCAGGAGGAGAGTGCTTAACTGATTTGCTACTATGCAGCTGGCTTTGAATGTTTTGCCTGGTTAAATGTTGTCCAGTTAATACTTTCCCCCCTAAAAGCTGGCGCATTGCAGCAGGGGTTTTTGCCAGATATTCGTTGCGATCAGCATATTTTACCAAGGTAGGAATTAGCTTTTGAATTTCTTCTTTCATCATAAGACCGATATCTTGGCATTCTTCAAGCTCATGGGAAAGCAGTTTTCTGATAGCATGCTCATAAACCCGTGCATTGGCAGTCATGGCAAGATTAGTCAAGGTTGCAGCAGGAAGCAAATACCTGGCAATATCACAAGCACGTGCTTTGGAAATGCTTTCGTAAAGCTTTTCAGGTATTCCTTTGTTAGGATAGGTTTTTTTAACATAGAGTAATGCTTTTGAAAAAATAGCATCATAGGCATCAAACAGCATTTCAGCAGTCTTTGTATAAAGATTTGCATACTTGCTTTGCATAATCTTTTTTGGTTTATAATACCGGTTTTTGTCAAAGACCTGATAGCGTGTTGATTTTTCTGTATAGCTTGCAAGCCTATTGTCTTCAATAACTTTGCTTGCTAAAATAGAAACATCTTCAAGAGCAACAGATGCATAGGCATGCTCAGCAACAGAACTATGGCCATAGCCAACAACCCAGCGCTCATGAAATTCTTTTGCTTTCTTTTTTGCCTGGGTATAATCCTGTGCATTGCCTATCCCTGCAGATTGCTGCAACTCTTTGCTAATATCCAGGTCATCTGATTTAATGAGCTTAAGCAAATTGTCCCGAAAACTAAGCGGGCTTCTGCTTACATATGCAAAAAGAACTGCAACGACTTCAGGGGGTAGATTGTAAATCACATAGATAGGCCTATCAAGACTAGTTACATGCTTTGCCAGCAATGCCTTATCTTCCTGGCTATACTGTTGTTGGAGGGGTGGGGTGTTGTGTTGGGTGACTTGCTCTTGGCTAGGTTGGGGCTTGCTAGTTTTTTGCCCAATCCCTTGCTCTGGGTTTTTTTGCTCCTGATTTTTTTGTGCTTTTAGCCTAAGAGGCTGTTGTACTTTTTTTTCTTGAACGTTTTTTTCTTGCTTCTTCGGAGGCTTTACATTTATTGATTGCATGGTTTTTTTACTTGCAGAGTTTATAGTTGGTTTGCGTATGGTATATTTCATACTGATGCACGCTGTTTTAGTTTTAGTTTTTATTTCACTTTTTCTATTTACTTTTTCTCTTTGCTATCTTTAATATTTTATTGCGATTTTTGTTCTAGTTCTGCTTTCTTTTCTTCATTAAATTGGAATGTGTTTGGAATCTAAGCGTGTAATGTTACAGATTTTATTTGTTTTTTTATTTTTTATTTGTGGAATGTATCGTCTTATGCTTATTCTAGGGGTTATGTTGGTAATAAATGGTTAATAGGGACATAGGTAGATGAGGGTTTTGAAGGTGAATTTTTTTGTTTTTCTTTCTTTTTCTTCTTAAGTGGTGGTTATTTGCGCTTTTTATTGGCTAATCGTTTTGTAGCAAGAACTTGCCTAATGAATTGTTCTATTATGGTTTTAGTATTGGTACTCATAGGAACAAGGCTAAGTTGGGAATAGTCAAGCAATGCAAATCCAGAACCTTCTTTGAGTGCAATCTGTTTTAAAGGAAATCGAATGGG
>JAWAQC010000133.1:0-3440 GCA_038894115.1 Candidatus Woesearchaeota archaeon
TTTGAAAAGGCATTTATTGGATTATATGCAGACTTTGGAAACAAAACAGTTTCCCAAATCAGTTTAACCAAACAAATGATGCAAACCATCAAGCTTGCTGTGCATAGTGGAATGGAATTTGACCAAGAAATCTTTCCTATCATTAAAAGCTTAATGTACCTTGATGGCATGGTCTTGCGATGCAACCCCCATGCAATGCTCATCAGGGACATGCATCCAGCAGTAAAACAAATCATGGCTAAAAAAAAGGCATAGGATTGTGCAAACGATTAAAACAGCAATCCCAAAAAACGACAAGCGCAAGAAATTGATGCTACCGTTGCATAACAGCCAGCATTGCGCAACAGTCAGCACAACAGCTAACCTTTGGTAAACAACATGCTTTGCTGATAGATTGTTGCAAGCGTATCTGAAGACTGCAAAACAAACGATTCAACAAACGCGCCAACAAGAAATAAGATGAGCGCAATAATAAAGAGCCAATAATTGTAAATAAAGACTTCTCGATGTTTTTTATTTGTAAAGGTTTTGCCAAGAAAATAAAGCGAACTGATGACAAGGATCATCATAAAAAAGGTTATAACAATACTGCTGCTAAGAAGCTTGGTAAAAACCCAATAGCTAAACAAAGTAATGGTTAGGGCAAGAGCAATAAATCCCAAAAACCGCTTGATTTCACCCGATTCTTTAATAACATCGTCACTAATAACTGCCCCTGAAATTGCAGCGCAAATATAAGCAGCTGCTTCAAGCAAAACATGCCAAATCACAATCCCAAGCAAAATTAAAAGATACCAAAACGGATTAGCATCTGCATACCAGCTAGCAGTTAATGCCCGATATCCAAAAATAGAGCCCCAGGCACTAGCATTCCAGGCAATAAAAAACAATGCCCCATCACCGCCAAGCAATGCAAGCAAAAAGGTAGCTAAGAGCACAAGCCAGTTATTTTCCAAGATACTAAAAAAAAGAGCAAGATCAAACGTTGCCCTGCCAGAAATTGCTGGGTCTAAAAACAGCTGCTCTTTAAAGATGTTTAAGACATTATACCCAAACATAGGCAATAAAAACGTAGCAGAAAGATATGCTACAAAAATACCTAAAAAAACACCTGTATAGGCCTCAAAAAGATGCTTATTATCGCGATATAAATGTTTTAATGAAAATGCTTTTTCATGCTCTTCAAGCTTTTCTTCATCATCAAAGAGTTTTCTCATAGAAGGAATCAGCAGCAGGGAAACAAAAACAACACTGACAATGCCAGAGCTTGCACCAAAAATCATCTTTGCTACAAAAATGCCTAGAAGTGAAAACAGAAAGCCTAACAAAAACGCATACCGCACTTTTTTTTCAAGCCAATCTTCTGGAAATAAATGTTCAAGGACCAGGAAAACCACCTGCAACAGCGATAATACCAACACAAGCCCAATACCTTATTTTTCATAGATAACTAGCTCTTCATTACTCGTTTCTGCTGTTATTCTTCCGTTTTTCATATTTTTTAATGGAAGATAATTATTAAACAACCGCAAATGTTCACGCAAAATTGTTGTCTGGGTTTCAAAAATACAGCGCTGACCAAAGATGCGCTCTGCTAAAGGCACAAACTCTGCATTGTAGATTTCATGGATATCCTTTTCCCGATAACTTTCAAAAACAAGAAAAAGCACTAAATGACCTTGCTCTTCACCTAAAAATGCTTGATACAAATGTTTTCGAAAAGCAGGATAACAAATAATATTACACCATTTTTCCATAAACTGTTTTCTGCTAATACCATGGCTAAAATACACTTTATACAGATGGCGGGCATTGTAAAGCCCTGTTCCTGTTTCTGTGTTGTTAATATCAACATAGTAGCGCAAAATCCCTTCAGATTCAAGCTTTTTACGCTTGGTATTGACTGTCTTTAAAGGAATGCCTGTGTTCTTGCTTATCTGGTTATCACTAAAACGTGCATTTTTTACAAGTTCTCTTGCTATATTTATTTCCTGTTCATCTAATTCTCGCATAGTTTATGTTTTAAAACATAATTTCTATAAAAAAGTTTCCAAAAAATGAACTAAAAAACATAAAAAAATAGGTAAAAAACAAGAAAAACACAAAAGACAAATGGAAAAACAAAAAGAAAAAACAGCCAAGAGCAGCATCAAAAAAGCGACTGGAGTTCTTGCTTTGCAATGCGGCAGGGGGACCTGCCCCATCCGGGGACCAACAAAAATGCAAGACAATGCAAGCATTGCCAGACGAAAGGAGCGGGTGCTTGCGCTAGCAAGCACGATGCTGCTCTTGGCAAGAGCAACTTTTTGGCTATCTTGTACTTTTTGCCTGCACAGCCCTGATGCGTGCTGCAAAAGAACGAAACTATTCTAAAAAAGTAACAAAAAACCAACCCGTTGTAAGAAAAGAAAAAACAGAATGTAAAAGAAACAAGGAGTATCCCTTAAAACAAAAAATAAGAAACAAATGTGTTTTTTTTAGAGTAAAAAGTAAATAGTAAAATCAAAAGATATATATACTAATAAGTAGCCTTGAAAGTAGATTTTTGTCAGGAAAAGAAAGAGGTAGTCAATATAAAGTACCAAGGAGTATAGTACCTATGGGATTACGAGTTCTTATGTATGGATGGGAATTTCCACCTTTTAATAGTGGCGGACTTGGTACAGCCTGTCATGGGTTAACTAAAGGCTTAGTAAAACAAGGCGCACATATTACTTTTATTTTACCAAAAGGACCAAAGCAGTTAAGTTCTAAAAGCCATGTCCAAATTGTTATTGCCAATAACTTAGAGTACCAAGAAAAAATCCAGGTCCATGAAATTCCTACCTTGCTAAAAGCATACATGAGTCCTGAACAATACACCAAAGCCTATCAGCAAATGATGGTCTTGTTTGAAAAAGAGGGAAAAAGTGATGAGCAAGCGTATGGGAAGGATTTATACCAGGAAGTGTATCGGTACAGCCAACAGGCAAAACTCATAGCGAAGCATTATCCCCATGACATTATCCATGCCCATGATTGGATGACCTATCAGGCTGGCATTGAAACTAAAAAGATTTCTGGAAAACCCTTGGTAATTCATGTCCATGCAACTGAATTTGACAGAACTGGTGGCAATCCTAACCAATATATTTATGACATTGAACGCCAAGGAATGCATGCAGCAGACATGATTATTTGTGTAAGTAATTATACCAAACAAATGGTGCTTAAGCATTATGGTGTTCCTGAACACAAAGTCAAAGTAGTGCATAATGCTGTAGAATTTACCCAGTTTGATGAAGAGCCACCTGCAATCAAAGACAACGAAAAAATTGTTCTTTTTTTAGGCAGGGTAACGCTCCACAAAGGTCCTGGAGATGTAGCGGTCACAGCAAGTACATTGTCACCGAGAACATCTCTCGAGACCTTTGCCAGGAAAGTGCTATCAACGCCTCCTG
>JAWAQC010000134.1:0-3408 GCA_038894115.1 Candidatus Woesearchaeota archaeon
ACTTGCAATAAATTTAAGTTGCAAGTGAGCAGCTTGAGCCCATATAAGGATATCAGTAAGCGCCACAGAAAAATCTGATGGATGCAAAAGGGCATCGGAAACACACGTGGGGCGCAAATGTAAATAACGAAAACGCCTTGACCAACGCATACAAAATAAACGCTGCATGCAAAGCCAAGACCATAATAGCAAAGCGTGCCAATATAAAGTTAAAAGATTCTTAAAATTTTTAGATGGCATACACTCCCAAACCGAAGCAAAACGTTTTTGCAAACCTCGCTCAAGTTTACGAGAAGATTGAGGATAAAACATAAGACGAAAAATCCCACCCGTTTCTAAAGCCTCAGCAAGCGTAAAGAAAAATTTTTGAGGACAAGGCTGATGATGCAATACTCCAAAACATTGAATATAATGATATTTTTGCGATGCAGTTTGAACATGCTCACAAACATCTGCCACATGGAAAGTAATGTTTTGACCTTGTAATAATCCCAAAAACCTAGCTAAACGAATGCGCCGTTTTGCGAATTTTAACGATTGCTCACTTAAATCCACAGCATCGATATAAGCTTGACGATGAAGAAGAGCAAAAAGAAGTGGTTCATCGGTCCCACAGCCTGCAAGCAAAATGCGAAAGGAAGAAGGGCATAAAGCCTCAAGTTTTTGCCAAGAGCTTTTATCGGGATAAATGTGGGTCACATCAGGGTAAAGAAGCCAATACCCGCCATGAGCATGGAGGTGTTTCAAGAATGACGGAAAAACCCATATGGGGCGACCTGGATAAGGAAAAATGTTATAGCTGTTGAATAGAGACTCAGTTCACTTGAGGAGAGAAAAAAAGAGTTATTAAGAGAAAAAAAGACTCTTATAGCACAAAAAGCCACTTTAACTTCTTTTGTAAGGATAGGCAATCATGATAGTGTCTTAATTTTTCCAGATAGGAAAAAAGTAGTCTATATAGCCAGCAAACCTGAACTTTTTGTTAAATCTGTAAGTTATAGCAAATCAAAATAGCCATGCCCAAAAGACTGTTTTTACTGAAAATAGTAATTTCAGTCTTTTTTGTAATTATTCTCTTTCGTCTTGTCCTTATAATGTTTGTTGAACATGAAACTTATTTTGCAAGAGCCAAAATTCAGCAAATAAAAAAAGAAGAGATTCATCCCAAGAGAGGCAATATTTATGATAGAAAAGGGAGAGAACTAGCTATTTCCTTAGAGAAGGAATCGATTTTTATCGATCCAGCAAATTTTAAAAGCGCAAAGGATATTGATATTCTAAAAGCCTATGTCAGATTAGATGAGGACCTCATTGATAGATTATCACAGAAAAGCAAGAGATTTTTATGGATAGAAAGAAAGATTGATGACACACTTGCAGAAAAAATAAAGTCCCTAAAAATAGATGGTGTAGGTTTTGTAACCGAAGGAACGAGATTCTACCCTAAGGGACACTTGGCATCGCATATAATTGGCTTTGTAGACATTGATGAGCAAGGTATTGAGGGACTTGAGCGTTATTACGATAAGTATCTTAGAGCTCAAAAGTCTGAAAAAATAGTATTACGTGATGCCAGAGGTAAAAAGCTCTCTGATGGTATTTTAGATGAGATAAGAGGCAATGATTTATATTTAACCATAGATGAGGGTCTTCAGTATATTGTTGAAAAGCATCTTGATTTAGCTATAAAAAAGTGGCAAGCAAATTCTGGTACAGCAATAATGATGGACCCTTTTACTGGTGAAATTCTTGCCTTGGCAAACAGACCTACCTATGATCCTAATAGTTTAAAATTATTAAAAAATATTGGTATAATAAGAAATCGGGCAATAACTGATTTGTTTGAGCCTGGCTCAACTTTTAAAATTGTAACAGCCTCTGCAGCCTTAGAGGAAGGGGTCGTAAAAAATAATACAAAATTTGACTGCTCTCTTGGATATATTGAAGTAGGAAAGAAGAAAGTAAAAGATGTCCACAGGCATGGAGTTCTCTCTTTTGAAGAAGTTATTCAAAAGTCTTCCAATGTTGGCACTATAAAGATAGCTATGATGCTTGGCAAGGAAAGACTTTACGGATACATAAAAAAATTTGGTTTTGGCGAAAAAACAGGAATAGACCTTCCTGGAGAAATTTCAGGATATGTTAGGCCTACATCAAAGTGGTCAGGGACATCAATGGGTGCTATACCAATTGGCCAGGAAGTAGGTGTTACTGCTATTCAAATTTTGAGAGCTTATTCTACTATTGCTAATGGAGGATATCTAATAAAACCTTTTATTGTATCAGAAATTCGATCAACAAATGGGGGCATGTTATACAAAGCTGTAATTG
This sequence comes from Candidatus Woesearchaeota archaeon, assembly GCA_038894115.1. Taxonomy (GTDB): domain Archaea; phylum Nanobdellota; class Nanobdellia; order Woesearchaeales; family JAWAQC01; genus JAWAQC01. Next base: position 2,332 of record JAWAQC010000134.1, read on the forward strand.
AAAGGGAAAGGATTGTTTCGGATAAAACAGCCCTTACAATTAAGGAAATACTAAAAAAAGTTACCCAGGAGGGTGGTACGGCAATTACAGCAAAGGTTGAAGGAAATGATGTAGCTGGCAAGACTGGAACAGCTCAGAAATATGACCCTAAAACTAAAAAATACTCAAAGGATAAATACGTAAGCTCTTTTGTTGGATTTATACCTGCAGATGAGCCACGTATAGCACTAATAGTTGTAATTCATGATCCAAAGGGGGCTCACTATGGAGGAGTTGTAGCAGCTCCAGTTTTCAAGGCAATTTCTGATGAAGCTTTAGCCTATCTCAATGTTCCAAGAGATGATACAAAGGATAAAAGACTTGTTGTTACAGTTGATAATGTAAAGAATACGAAAGTGGTTTTATCAAGATGAATATATCAAAAATTATCAGAGAAGACTTTGAAATTAATGGTGAAGTTTCTAAAATTTTCAAATCAATTAGCTATAATTCAAAGGATATAAAAAAAGGGGACCTCTTTGTTGCAATAAAAGGACTTAATAATGATGGGCACGATTTTATTGATGAAGCAATAAAAAAAGGTGCAAGTGCGATAGTATTTGAAAAAACGCATTATAAGCCAATTAATAACAAAAATGTTACATGGATTGGAGTTGATGACTCAAGAGATGCTCTTGCTTGGATTGCAAGCAGATTTTATGATAATCCATCTAAAGATATTCATCTAATAGGAATAACTGGTACAAATGGTAAAACATCCACAACATATATGGTAGAGTCGATTGCAAAAGTCGCTGGCCTTTCACCTGGAGTCATTGGTACAATCGAATATCGATGGAAGGGAAGGCGAGAGACATCGCCAAATACAACACCTGAATCCAGAGATTTGCAAGAGTTAATTTTTCACATGAAACACGATGGTGTCAATTGTATCATCATGGAAGTTTCGTCGCATGCGCTTGAGCTTTCGCGCGCCGATGATGTGCATTTCGATGTTGTTGCGTTTACAAATTTAACAAGGGATCATTTAGACTTTCATGGAAATTTTGAAAAATATTTTGAGGCAAAGAAAAAAAT
>JAWAQC010000135.1:0-3389 GCA_038894115.1 Candidatus Woesearchaeota archaeon
AAAACAAATTATGAAGTTTTTTTATCAGCCATTCAACGGGGGTTAAGCCAAAAAGAATTGATTTTGCGATTTTACTGGCTGACGCATGACTATTTGGGACAATATGTTGATGCAGCGTATTTGCGTGCTCTTGACAGAAAAAAAATTGATGAAGAGCTGCACCAAGCTAAGGAGCGTATCAAAGCAATCAAACGCTTGCATCGTGCATTACCTTCCCATCTACGCAAGCAATTGCATATTATTCAGGAAACGCTGTATTTGTATAATGAGCGAAAAAAGGCTGTGCTCAATAAAGTCAATATTTTTTTGCGTGCAATTGTTGAGCATAAACTAAACAATCCCTCTCGCCCTGTTTTGCATGCTTTGTATCAGTGTTCACCTCAGGAAATCCTTGATCTTTTGGCAGGAAGACCTGTTCCAGAGCAAGCATTGCGAAACCAGGCGTACGTTTACCACATGCAGAATGGTAAAATTACTAAGGGCAATGCAAAGCATTTGGCAATGGTCAAAGCATTGCAGCAAACGCAAACCCTGACAGGAAAAACAGCCTATCCAGGAAAGGTAAAAGCAAAGGTAAGCATTGTGCTTAATCTTAGCCAATTTTATTCATTTCAAGAAGGTAATATCTTGGTAGCACCTTTTACCACAGTCAGTTATTTGCCCCTGATGCGCAAGGCCAGTGGCTTTATCACTGAAACCGGTGGGCTTACCAGCCATGCAGCCATTGTCTCCCGTGAGCTTAAAAAGCCCTGCATGGTAGGGGTTGCTAATGCCACCAAAGCTCTCAAGCAAGATGAAGAAATCGTGCTTGATGCTACCAAAGGCAAGATTTATCGTTTAGGGTAAGATTGGTTTTGCATGGTAGTCTCTTACACTATGCACGTTTGGGATTTGCAGTATCAGATATTGCTTTTACTTGCTTGGAGTTGCTGGTATTTTTTAATCACACTTTTAATCTCCTAATCGGTTTTATCCCTTTATCTTTTATCCATGTATTTTTACTGTTCCTTAGCACTTCACACTCTTAAATAATAGTTTTTAGAAAGTAAGTGTCCATTCTTCTTGATTTACCCACATTATTTACTCACGATTAAGCAGTTTGTTTTCTCACTTTGTGTTCTGTTTAATATTTGTGTTCTCCACTAGCATTAACCAGAAAGCATATATAGTTGCACTAGAACACTTCTTCTGTTTGCTTCCCCACCACTATTATTATAACAAAGCAAGGTGGTATTTTATCGATCTCATAACTCTCCTTAAAGAAAAGGCAACGAAAAAAAAAGCTACCATTCTTATTGCTGAAGGGTGGGATGAGCGATGTCTGCAGGCAGCAGCAAGGTTGCTTTCCCAAAATTCTATGGCTATTCATTTGCTTGGAAATCCTCAAGAAATTAAGGAGAAAGCACGTCAGCTTGGGCTTGATATTACCAATGCTGTCATTGTTGATAGTGCAGACACGCATCGCAAACAGGTCTTTGCCCAAGAATTGTATCAGCTTCGAAAAGAAAAGGGCATGACACAAGAGGAGGCACACCAGCTTCTTGAAAATTACAATTATTTTGCTTGCATGTATGTTGCGTTGGGATATGCTGATGCGTTGGCAGGCTCAGCAATCTGTCCTACTGCAGAGCTGATGCGCCCTGCACTCCAAATTCTCAAGGGCCCAGGGCTTGTTTCAGAAATCAGTGTTTTTACCAGTGCTTCAGGCAAGGTATTTCTTTGCACTGATGTAAGTCTTAATCCTCAACCAACAGCGACCCAGCTTGCACAAATTGCAGGCAAAGCCATCACCGCAGCAGCGCATTCCGGCATTGTTCCTGTGGTTGCATTCTTGTCCTATTCAACCAAAGGCAGTGGTGGGGATAGCCCAGAATTGCAGCTCATTCGCGAGGCAACATCCCTTGCCAAGCAGGCATATCCTGAGGTAGTCATTGATGGTGAGCTTCAGGTTGATGCAGCGGTCAATAGTTATGCAGCAATGCGCAAATGCCCTACTTCACCCATTCAAGGCAATGCTACCATTTTGGTAATGCCTAATTTAATGGCTAGCAATATTTTTGGCCATGCAATGATGCAGTTTTCAACCCTAACCTATCAGTTTGCCATGCTTCAAGGCATGAAAAAACCGGTGGGGATTATTGGCAGGTCAGTGCCGGTAGAAGCAGTTGAGCGTGTTTTGCTTTCGCTGGCAATGGAAGTAAATACAGCTTAATACTCTCCTTTGTTCTCAGTTATCAATTCATTTTTCCCTATTCTTTTACTTAATTTTTCGATGTTCTTTTTTTACCTTATTTTTTTACCTTATTTTTTCATACTTCGTTTATAACTTTCTTTTACCCTTTTTTAATTTTTCTTTTTGTAGTAACTCTAAAGTAGTTTCTAAACGAAAGTTTTAAATAGCCAACTGCTTTACCCTTTGTTTTATTTTTACTTTTAAGTAGTGTCGTAATTCGTTTATGTTTATTGTTTAAATTCGTTTATCCACAAAATCCTATTCCCTAACAGATCGTAGTATCAATTGTGTGGAGGGTGTGTTGCCATGATTATTGAAAAAAAATTTTTAAACAAAATCAAAGATTTTGGGCTTAATAGCTACGAAGCAAAAATTTGGACTGCGTTGCTTTCCCGTGGTGTTTCCACAGCAGGCGAGCTTGCCGAGATTTCTAATGTTCCCCGCTCACGAAGTTATGATGTTCTTGAAAGCCTTGAAAAAAAAGGATTTGTTATCATGAAAATTGACAAGCCAATTAAGTACATGGCTGTACCTCCCAGTGAAGTGCTTGAGCGCGTCAAAAAACGAACCCTTGAAAATGCTGAAAAGCAAGTGGAACTCATTGACAGCCTTAAAGAAAGTGAACTTTTAGAAGAGCTTAAGCGCATTCATTCGCAAGGCATTGATTTTGTCGAGCCTCAGGAGCTAAGTGCCTACTTGCGCTCCCGTTCTCATCAATATACCCAGCTTGATACCATGCTGCGCAATGCAGCTGAATCTGTGTTTCTTATTACCACCTCCTCAGGCCTTATTTCTCTTGCAGATACCTTGAAGCGTTCTTTGGCAAAAGCTGCAAAACGTGGGGTAAAAATCAAAATTTTGGCACCATTGCACGATGTTCCAACTCCTATTCTTGATTCATTAAAAGAAGTCGCAGTACTTAAGCATACAGCTTCCATTAAATCAAAATGTTGCATTATTGACAACAAAGAAGTCCTCTTTGCATTGCTTGATGACGGTGCTAACGAAGCCTATGATGGAGCAATTTGGGTTAAATCTCCCTTTTTTGCAGGCTCATTAATAGCATTATTCCATACTATCTGGAAAGATGCAAAAGAGCTAAAAGACATTAAGGTTGTTCAATAGTTCTTTTTGCATAGACATGTTTGATATCTTT
>JAWAQC010000136.1:0-3386 GCA_038894115.1 Candidatus Woesearchaeota archaeon
AAATTCGTTGTCCAGTGATTAAGGGAACTGTTGGAGCTAATTTTTCTCTGATCGGCCGTGGTTTGCGTACGGGCCAGTACTGTTTCATGGTAAGTTTGGTTCCATCATCAAGGATTGCGATGGTGTCGTTGACTGTGTACTTTCCTTTCATAATCTCTTTAATGGTGCTTGGTTTTGCTGTTGGCGGTACAAGAATTTTATGGAAATTGCCAGGTGTTTCTTCTACTTCACCAAGGATACTTCCAGGACCAACAATGTCTCCTTTTTTTACAAGAGGCATAAACTCCCATTTTTTTTCCTGGTTAAGACCAGCGGCATGGGCACCGCGAAGAATGTAGTCTCCCTGTTTTTTTTGCAATACAGGGAGTGGTCGTTGGATTCCATCATAGATGCTTGTGAGTAGTCCTGGTCCAAGCTCTACGGTTAAGGGCTGGCCGCTGTTTTCCACTTCTTCTCCTGGTTTTAGGCCAGAGGTATCTTCATAGACTTGGATGGTAACCAGGTCTTTATTGACTTGGATCACCTCACCCATCAAACGCTCTTTTCCTACATACACAACATCATACATGCGTGCTTGGAGATTTTTTGCCATGACAACAGGTCCTGCAATACGATACAGTATTCCTGTGTTTTCTTTTTTTGCCATCAGTATCCACCTATTTTTCTTTTTTTGTGTTCGTGCGTATAATTTTTTATCGTTCTTTCTTGTCTTGTTTGTTTGGTGTTTTCCCACGTGTTTTTGTACTTTTGCCACCTAACTCTTTTTCTTTTTTTTCGTTATGGCGTAGCATGGCACCCTGCTTTTAGTTTTGTATGGCTCTTTTGGCTGTTCTTGCTTGTCTTCTCCTTTCATTGTTCCTTACTCTTGCCATAAATCGACGCCAATGGATTTAATAATCATTTCACGCAGCTTTTGGGCTTCTCCTTTTTTTGAAAGGGTAACCACAACAGGCTTTACCAATCGGATCAGTTCTTCCTGGATATAATCAGCAAGTTCATCAAAGGTTTCTTGCTGGATGACAATGATGCCAATACTTGGGTCTGCTTTGAGTTCTTCGATGATTTTTTGTGTTTCTTTGCTTCCCCGATCAATGTAAATCTTGCGTACCCCTGCAAGCATGAACCCAAGGGTGAATTCTTCTTTTCCGATAACTGCAAGGTGTGCCATCTTCGTTTTTCCTTTTTTTGTTTTCTTTTCCTTTTTTGGTCTTAGGCGATCAGTTGCTGTTTGATGACGGATTCTGGGAACCCAAGGACTTTTGCTTTGTAGAGCATGATGATGTTTTTTCCTTCGTGGTCTTTTTCAAAAAGATAGTTGAGGATTACTTCAACGGAGAGCAGATTTTGGAACGCTGAACGTTTTCTTCTTTCAAGGAGAGCAATCCGAAGATTTTTTTCCAGTTGGATCAGTGACCCGGTTTGTTGGTATGCAGCAATTCCTTCATCCAATTTTGTTTTATAATGGGATTTTCTAAGTGCTGCTATAATCGCTTCTTCAGTTTGGAGTTTTAGCAGATGGTTAAAGAGGTTATCTTCAGTATGTGGTAAAAAAAAGTTATTTTCTTTCAAGGATGAAAACAGTGCAGTATCTCCTGATTTTTTCATTTTTTTGATCTTGAATAGTGTGATAATATTTTTTGCTCGTATTTCTTCTTGCATAAATTCTTTGATGATTCCTGCATCATTCTTTACTTTTTTTGCTTGTTCAAAGACATACTGGTAGTATTCTTGGTCCAGCTTGGTTTCTAAGTAAAACAGGACATTCGTTTTTTCGAATTCATTTTTTTTGCCTTCTTCATAAACCTTTGCTAAAAATTCAAAACTTTCACCGCGCAGCATTGCAAGTGCTTCTTTAATGTCTTTTTTCTTGAGCATCTCCTCATAGAATTCAAGCGGATATCGCCCTGCTGGGATGATCCATGATAGGACTGGTTGGTTAAACATTAGTCCTCTCAGCACGGTTTTGATATTTCGGACATCATAGCGCTTTAGGTAAATATCTAACACTGTGCGTAAGTCATCATCGGAGATTCTTCGAAGTTTTCTAAACGTGTTGACGATGTTTTGTTTTACTGCCTGTTCAACTAGTTCAATCCCTTGGTATTGGACACGTAGTTGTGCAAGTTCTGCATACCCTCTGGCTTGCAGATAGGTGATCATCTCTTCTGGACCCATCTTGATAAGGGTTTCATACGCTTCTTTATCAAGCAGCATGCTTCTCATTACTGCAGAGCGTACATAAGTGTAGGGATTAAACTGCAATCGAATTGTTTTTGTTTTCATTGTTCTTCTATGTTCTCCTAACGTTTTTATCTTGTTCCTACATTTTTATTGTGTTTTGTGGTGATGTCTTTCTTTGTGTTTGTTTTTCTTTGTATTTTTATCGCTTTCCTAGGACGCTTTAACTTCATCCTTTTGCTTCTTGTACTGCTGTTGTTGATGGTGCTCTTGGTGTCTACCACTCTTTTTTGTGAGTGTTTGTCTTCTCTTGCTTTTAGGAAAAAAGCAGTTGTGATACTTGAGCAAGCATTTTTTCTTGAAGTTGTTCAACCATTTGGTCATAACTGTAATCTAGCAGCACTGTACCATCAACACTTTCAGCGATCAGTCCCCCAAGCAAGGGTTTGCTCTTTACATTTGTCATCCCTTTAAGGAGGGGAACGTCAGCAGGACTCACCCACACACTACCTATAGCAATTTCTTTTTTTGCTTCCTGCAATAATTGCTTGAGCATTGCTTCGCGTTCTTTTTGGGGTTGTGCTTGGAGCATTTGGATAAGGTCTTGGTACACTGCTTCAATGCATGCGCGCTTTGCTTCCTGGAGGATTTTATTTGCTTCGAGTTCTGCTTGCGCTTCTTCACGTTTTCGTAATTCCTCTATCTCTTTTTCAAGTTTCTTTTGGGCTTCTTTTTTGTACGCTGCAATCTCTTCTTCTGCTTCTTTTTGCATTGTTGCAAGATGCTGCGCAGTCTCAGCATTGATAGCAGCAACTTTTCGCTCTCCTTCTTTGATGACTTCCTTTTTTACGCTTTCAAGGCTCATGCTTTTCACCAATTTGTCAGCTGCACCTTTTTTTGGTGCATCCACAGCTGCAGCTGTTTGTTTCCGGCTGCGGGTTTATCCAGCCATTCCAATAATCATAATCGCAACAACTAGTCCGAAAATAACAATGGTTTCTGGAATGACAGTTAAAATCAATCCTTTTCCAAAGAGATTTTCGTTTTCGGCCATTGCACCAATCGCTGCTGAGCCAATTGCTTTTTCTGCAATTGCTGATGCAAATGCGCTTCCTACAATTGCGATTGCTGCACTTAAAGCAATTAATCCCGTATTGAGTTCTACCATGGTTTTCCTCCTCGTTTTCTTTTTTTTATCTTTGTTTGTG
>JAWAQC010000137.1:0-3357 GCA_038894115.1 Candidatus Woesearchaeota archaeon
AGATCTTTTGGCCCAAGTTCTATGCGCAGGGGAATGCCTTTGAGTTCCCAGTGGTTAAATTTCCATCCCGGGGTATAGGCTTCTCTATCATCTACGATTGCTCCAGAGCTTTTTAATGTTTTTGCTAGTGCCTTTGCTTGTTTAAGGATAGGTTCTTTTTCTTTGAAATAGATAGGGACAATCACAATTTTTTGCGGCGCCATTGCAGGAGGAATGACCAATCCTTTGTTGTCGCTGTGCACCATAATCATTGCACCAAGCAGGCGTGTTGAGATTCCCCAAGAATTTTGCCAAGGGTAGTGGTCTTTTTCATCCTTTCCAAGAAAGGTGATTCCAAATGCTTTTGCAAAATTTTGGCCTAGATGGTGGCTGGTGCCCATTTGCAGTGCTTTGCCATCAGGCATAAATCCTTCAATCGAGTAGGTTTCCACTGCTCCTGCAAATTTTTCTTTTTGTGTTTTTTTGCCTTTGATGACCGGAAGTGCAAGCAATTCTTTGCAAAGCAGTTCATATTCGTCCAGGATGCGCACGGTTTCTTTGATGCACGCTTTTTCAGTCTCGTACACACAATGCCCTTCCTGCCATAAGAATTCACGTGAGCGCAAAAAGATTTTCGTGTCCTGCACTTCCCAGCGCACAATATTGCACCATTGGTTGATGCGCAACGGCAAATCTCTGTGGCTGCGAATCCATTTACTATATGCATCATACATAATGGTTTCAGAGGTTGGTCTAATGGCAAGGCGTTCTTGGGTTGTATCTTTTCTTTCTATCCAAGCAACTTCAGGTGAAAACCCCTCTGCGTGCTCTGCTTCTTTTTTAAAAAACGATTCAGGGATAAACAGGGGAAAATAAGCATTTTGTACCTGCAATTTTCTTAGCCGCGCATTAAAATAATCCATAATCTGCTGCCAAAAATAATAACCTAATGGCCGAATAATCATACATCCTCGAATGGGTGCATAATCTGCAACTTCTGCTTTGGTAACTACTTGGCTATACCATTCAGGCATATCCTCTTCTTTTTTTACACTAATGCCGATGGTTTGCTGGGTTGCTTGCAATAAGGCTAAAGCTCCTGATTTTGGTGTGTTTGCAGCAGGAAGTTTTTGTTCTGGGTTGGGTGTTTCTTTTTTTTGATGCATTTTCCTAATTTGGCAAGAAAAAGTCTATTTAAAGGTTATGCTCTTATTGTCACATAACAAGAAAACGAGTTCGTACTTTCCTGTCTTTTTTCTTTTCAGCTTTTTTTCTTCTTTGTTTATGCTTTCATCATTTACCTTAAACAGAAACTTTAATAAATTATTTTTTATCTCACCTTAATAAAGACTTGGTATCGTGTGATTATTGCTCTCTGTACCTGCACCTGTTGTTTTTGGGTCCATAGCTTAGGCTGGTATAGCGTCCGGCTCTTAACCGGAAGATCGGGGGTTCAAATCCCCCTGGACTCACTTTTCTTTGTCTTTTTTTTTGGATGGTTTACTGGAGGGTGTTCCCCAAGATTAAAGCTGTGCTTTGCTTGGGTCAACCATTCTTCCAATAAACAAAATATACCCGGTTGAGCGTTCTTGAATGATCAATAAAAAGGGCCTGTTTGCTTCAAATGCTTTTACTTCCATCGTTGTACCAATCAACTTTACCATGGTAGCTGCAGCAGCTTCTGTTCCTTCCTCATCAACCTTGACAAAGGGTTTATGTTTGATTGATCCAATAAACAAGTCATTGGGATATTCTGTTATTTTTGAAAAATCAGCATGCTCTTCAAATGCATGGTGCATACCTAATGCTCGCATTGTTTCTTTGAGTTCATAGTCGTTTTCAAACATAAATCTTGGAATACTGATTTTTTTCAGTGGTTGCAATTGTTGGTATAAGGTTGCAATCTCTTTTTGCTTTTGGTTTTCATTGTTTTCCTGTTTGGTTTTTTGCTCAATGAGTTCGACAATCCTTTCTTTTTCTTCGTCAGTAGGCTTTCCTTGGTAGCGCAGGTTTGCTCTCCAGGTTTTTAGTTTTTCAGGTGTTAACTCCTGCTCAAGTTGCTTAAGGCTTTGTTCATGGGGCAAAATAAAAAGCATCGAGAGCTCTTTACCAGCATAGAGTAATTCTAGCACTTGTGCATCGTTTGTTTGCCCATAGTAAAATTCTGCGTGTTCTTTAGTAAGCTCACTATCTGTGAATTGCATGAATTTTGCATTGACGGTTTCTTGATCAGTAATATAAAACTTGTCTTGAATAGTTTTCTTTTTGTCAAATTTCATTACCCAATCACCGTTAAAATATATTGCATTGGTAATGATGATCTTATCCTGAGGGCTGATCATTTGTTCGTCGATAATCTTGTTGGTGTTTTTTTTTAGCCCGGGTATTAATCATCGTAGCAGTCTCTTGTGGCTGGCTCATATTTACAAGTTCAAAAGCAGTTTGATACTATCTGCTGGTGGTAGAGCGATAGGTTTCACTTACTGGAAAATTTTTATTTATCCACAACGCATTTGCAGTTTCAAGCGTGTATGCTCTTCCAATCTTATTGATTCGGTCATAGATTGCAGCTTGTGCAGACCCTCGTACTTCAAGTTTTTCTGGTAGCAAAAGCACTGTTTGCATTTCTTTTGCAGTGATTCCATCAGCTCCTTCATAGGCGATAGCAAGGGCAGAACTGATGCTATAGGGTGAGATAAAAATATTTTCTTTTGGGTCTGCATCTTTTGCTAACTGTTTGTAAAGATTGATGCTAAACGCTTGGTTTGCTTCTGCTACTGCAAGCACGCTTTCTTGGGTAGCACCAGTTTCATCTAAGGCATTTGGCTTATAGGTTCCACTGGATTGGCATCCCATCACACCAAGAGTCCCAAAGAACACCAGGGCTAGCATTATCAACGGCATCAATGATGCAAAACGTGGGAAGGTGTTTTTTCCTTTTTTTTTGATTGATGTTTGTTCTTTGTGTTCTTGTTCTTTGCATGTTGGCAATCACCTTGGTATTTGAATTTCTTTCATTTTTCCTTATGCCGATATAACCCTTTTTTGTTTGTTAGCCAAAGACCTTATAAAGTTCTTTTTCTTCCCAGCATCTATGCGCTGCGTTATCATTGACGGATATACTGATGAACCTTCAGGATTAGGGGTCCCTCCTTATTTAGGAACGTATCCTCGTTATCTATTCGGGTTGCTTACCTTGCAGGGCCATCAGGTTTTTTACTTGACAATTGATGATTTGCGTGCAAGGTTTGGCAAAAGCCCACAACCGTTAGAAAAAGAACGAAAAACATCAATAAAGACCTACAATCGGACGGTTAATTCTCCTGAAACGAAAGCATTATTAGAACAAGCCGACATGATTGTTGTCGTTGCAGGCAT
>JAWAQC010000138.1:0-3354 GCA_038894115.1 Candidatus Woesearchaeota archaeon
AAAAAAAAGTGTCAGTGCCATGTGTAGTTATCAAAACAATGCATCATCAAAAAGGATTGCATCTGCTAGCATTGCATCTGCTGAGGGTTTTCCTACGTTGCAAGCATTTTTAGATGAGTTAGGGATTGTTTCAATTCACATGCAAGGTGTTATCACTCAGCATAAAGGTGATTTTCTACTCCTTAGCCAAGAGTTATTGGATTGGACTGCTGCAAAACCACAACTAAAAGAGTATTATTTTGCAGGTGAATTGCTCGGGACATCAATGCATCAGTCATTTTTACCTTCAATAGGATTACTGCTTCGCACTTACTTAACATCACCCTACCAAACGATTCTTAATGACCATGCCGCATGGCTTTTTACTTGCGGAAGGGATATCTTTAGTGATGGAATACTCCAATCATCGTGCAGCCCTAAAGGATACAGTTTTATTGTTGATATGCAAAGAAGATGCCTTGGTTTAGGGAAAAAAAAAATCTTGCACCCAGGTTCAGTGCAAGGCTCTAACACACCTCTTCAAGAAAAAGAAAAGCGAAGAGAACAGCAAAGCAAGGTGCTAAACCAGCCATCAATTACCTTTCTGCGTGTGATGGATATTGGTGACTTCCTTCGACGAGAGCGTGCTCTGCTAGAAAAGCAAAAAAGCAAAAAACACCTGACAAATACCTCACATAAAAAATAGCAAGAACCCTAATTTTGGATATTTTGCACTGCTTCAAAATCCAAAGCTGCAAAAGCTAAAGACCATGCCTCTACAAGAGTTTTAAAGAATGCGTGATCGTATCAATCGCGGTTTCTGGTGCAGGTCCTAATGCTGCACATGTTAAAGTGCCAGGCTCTACAACTGTTTTTCCAGCATCATGAATCATGTGTACCTGAATTTTTGCACTCCTTGCTTTTTTAACATAAGTAAGCAGCTCTTGCTCTGAAGCAACTTTGCATATAATTTTTTTTTGACCTTGATTGCGCCATGCGTCCAATGAAGCAGGGGATGCACCTAATGCTGCTTCAACAGCTGCATGGGCAACCTGAGCTGCAAGTTTACCTTTCGGCAATTTTAAATCATGGCGAACTAGGACAGCAAGTTTGTATGCTTGAGTATTTCCCATTCGTGATCTTTTCATGATTTGGTCCTTAGTAGATGCAATATCCTAAAGAGAGTTTTTTACATCTTGTGCCTGAAATTGCGCTTGTAATCTATTGAAAGGCAGTGTAGTTACTGGTTATTTTTTCCCTGAAAATGCACGCAAGACTTCAAGAGGGATAGTAAAAATAATGGTATTGCTTTGGTCAGAAGATACGTCATTGAGCGTATGCAAGGTTCTAATATGTAAGCCACCATCTGCTTTTGCAAGGATTGAGGCTGCTTTAGCAATATTTTGCGATGCAATAACTTCTCCTTCTGATTTAATAATCACAGCACGTTTTTCTCGCTCTGCCTCAGCTTGCCTACCTATAACACGTTTGAGTTCTTGGGGAAGGGTAATGTCTTTGAGTTCAACACCTGAAACAAGGATTCCCCATGGATCTGATACTTTATCAACAATTTGACGAATTTTTTCTGCAATGACATTACGTTTGCTAAGCAAATCATCTAATTCAACTTCACCAGCTACATTGCGCATGGTAGTTTGAGCAAGTTGCGAAATCGCATAATTATAGTGCTCAACGGCAAGGATAGCTTTTTCAGGATCACGAACTTGGTAATATATCACTGCATTAAGCCCAACAGTAATGTTATCTTTTGTAATGCCTTCTTGTGTAGGCACATCGATAACACGCACACGCATATCTACCTTACGCATGGTTTGGAAGAAAAGAAAAATAAAATTGAGTCCTGGTTTCATAATTCCAGAATATTTCCCCAGAGTAAATTTAATTCCGCGCTCATATTCATAAATAATGCGTAGTCCACTAAGCAAATAAATTCCAAGAAGAACACCCAAAAAGACTTGCCATGCCATAGTCCTACCCTTTAATTGTTTTTTATTTTTATAAAATAATGAGCCCGCGAGGATTCGAACCCCGGTTTACCGGTCCGAAGCCGGTCGTACTATCCAGCCTATACTACGGGCCCAATACTGAAGATAAAAGAACATTTTGTTGCTATATAAATTTTCTGGTTAATTTAAAAAATTATGCTGTAACGCTCTAGCATGGGGAGAGCAAAAGAAGTTTGATAAGAATTTGTATTAGAAAATAAAAGCATCTATGAGTAGAGAAGTATGGTTTAAAATAGCATCATTTTTAAGTAGCAATATCTTTATATAGGACTTCTGTTCTCCTTTGACTTAGAGTTGCAAAGATAAGGTTAGAAAAGAATGGATAAGAGTGATACGCTATATTACCATTTTGCCTCGTTAGAAAAACTTTTTAATGATGAATTTTACAATCATCCACAACTTGCGCAAGTACTGGTTTTGTTAAACGAGATTAAGCATAAATCGGCAGCATTAGAAGTAAAAAATAGGGCTTTGTGTGATGAAATTAATTTTTTATGGAATACGGCCTACGAGCCAATGGCTATAACAAATTACCAGCAGCAAATTCTTAAAGTCAATACTGCATATTCAAAACTTGTCAATAAATCTCCTGCACAACTCCTTGGAGAAAACATTTTTACCATGTATGATAACCCATTACAATCGTCACATGCACAGGCGTTTGATGCATTAACAAAGAGTCCACAACTCATTACAAAAAATAAAACAAAAGCAACGTTATGGAATGGAAAGCAGCTTTACCTTGAATCAACACTCCTAAAATATACCTACAACGATAAAAAAAATGTTTTGCACATCCTTCGTGATGTCACAGAAAGTGAAGTCCACCAAGAAGAGCAATACCTCTTTATGAAAGCATTACTCCATGACACGAGAAATTTACTGCATGGCTTGCAAGCATATCACCAACTTCTTTATGATGACTTAACCCCTTTGTTACTTCCTGCTAACTTTCAAGAAGAAAAGCAAAAAACAATCATGCAAACAAAACAACAAGAGTGGTATCAGGAATTTCCCTTACTTAATACTTATCTTAAAACAACAGGAAATCTTATTCATTCATTAACATTTATTGTGCAAACATATAGTAAAATGCTTGCTGTAGAGACAGGGGCAATTTTTCCTACTCCTACATCACTTTATCCAAGTGATTGCATTAAAAATTTAACCAAAGTCTTAGAACCCCAATTAACGAAAAAAAAACTTGTTTTAAAAAATTTGATTCCAGAACACTGTTGTGCGTATGCAGATCCTAACTTCATCACACCTATTTTCTATAATTACTTTGTTAATGCAATAAAATTTAGTAATAAAGGAACCAATATTGAAGTGGGAGTACAACCCTATC
>JAWAQC010000139.1:0-3353 GCA_038894115.1 Candidatus Woesearchaeota archaeon
CCAAGCAATCTTGTGCCAACGCTTGTGATTCCTGTTGGCTATCCGGCTGATACGCCAAAACCAAAACTACGCTTCAATGATCTTTTTATAGAACCTTAAGCAGGGTTTCTTTTAATTTTTCCCCCATCATTTGTTTTTTTCTTTTTTTGTGGGTTTTTCTTTTACGCAGCCAGCATCGTGCTTGCTTCGCAAGCACCCGCTCCTTTCGTCTATCAATGCTTGCATTGTCTTGCACTTTTGTTGGTCCCCGGATGGGGCAAGTCCCCCTACCGCAGTGCTAGCAAGAACTCCAGTTGCTTTCTTGATGCTGGCTGCTTGTTTTTTTCTTTGTTGTCATTTTTTCTTTCTTCTTGTTCTTCTCTTCATTTTTTTCATTTGTGTTTTTCTTGTTCTCTGGTCGTTCTTAAAAGCGGTTAAGCAAAGCATTTAAATATCCTGTTTGTTTCCAGTTGCGTATGGTCTTAGAAAAATTAGGGAATGCGTTAAAAGGCGCTTTTGAAAAAATTACCCGAAGCTTGTTTATTGATGAGGCGCTGATTAATGATATTGTCAAAGACATTCAAAAAGCGCTTCTGCAGGCAGATGTCAATGTCCAGCAGGTGTTTGCCCTCTCCAAGCAAATCAAAGAGCGCGCAATCAAAGAAAAAGTGCCTAAAGGAATGAGTCAGCGTGAATGGCTAATTAAAATTATTTATGAGGAACTGGTACAGATTTTAGGTGGACCAGGAGATAAAATCACGATTGCTAAAAAGCCGTTTATTATTATGCTTGTAGGTCTTTTTGGCAATGGAAAAACCACAACTGCAGGAAAACTTGCAAAATTTTACAAAAGCAAGGGCTACCAGGTTGCAGTTGTGCAAACAGATACTTGGCGGCCAGCTGCCTATGAACAGCTTTCCCAATTAGCAACCCAGGCAGGAGTTGCATTTTTTGGTGATAAAACCAGCACATCTCCACAACAGATTTTTTTGCAGCATAAAAAGGCGCTAGAGCAGTTTGACATCCTTATTGTAGATACTGCAGGAAGGGATGCACTTAGTGATGAGCTTATTGCTGAGCTTGCAGGGCTTGCTCAAACTGTCCATCCTGATGAAGTATTGCTTGTGATGGGTGCAGAGCTTGGCCAAGCAGCGCAAAAGCAGGCGCAAGCATTTCATGATACCGCAGGGGTCACCGGGGTGATTATTACTCGCATGGATGGCACTGCAAAGGGTGGTGGTGCAATTACTGCCTGCGCAACGACCGGTGCTCCGGTTAAATTTATTGGCGTTGGAGAAAAAATCAATGATTTAGAAGCATTTTACCCTGAACGTTTTGTTTCCCGCATGTTAGGGATGGGTGATATCCAAACCTTGCTTGAAAAAGCGTCTGAGGTGATGGATCAAGAGCAGGCAAAAGATGTGAGCAAAAAATTTCTGAAAGGCGAGTTTAACCTTCTGGACTTGTATGAGCAAATGAGTGCGATGAAAAAAATGGGGCCACTGACAAAACTTGTTGACATGCTTCCGGGGTTTGGAAGCATGAAAATTCCAAAAGAAATGCTCGCAGGGCAAGAAGAAAAGCTCAAAAAATGGAAATATATCATGGATAGCTGCACCAAGCAAGAGCTTGAAGACCCAGAAATTATTTCTGTTTCTCGTACAGAGCGCATAGCAAAAGGGTCAGGTACCACTGTTGCTGATGTGCGCGAATTGTTAAAACAATATAAGCAGTCAAAAAAAGTGTTTAAGATGATGAAAGGCAGTGCTGATCCCAAGCAAATGGAAAAAATGATGAAACGCATGGGCGGCGGATTTGGAAAGCATTTGCCAGGATTTTAGTTAGGTAGATTCTGTTCGTGTTCTCTTTTTTGTTTGCATCTCATTTTTTTATAGAGAAGTGTTGTCATTCATCTCATTCCAATTTTTCCTTTCTTTTAATTTACCTAGCCTTGAAAAAACCCCTGTACTCTTTGCTCTTACTCTTTGGACTATTTCTAAATTGCATCAATCCAATTCTTAGGCACCTTGACTCTTGCAAAAAAGTCTTTTTTATTCTATGGAGTATTTTATTATAAGAGAAGTCTTCTACGATAGGAAAAAGGTCTTTTCTTATCAAAATAAGAAATTTGTAAGAATACGTAATGGAGTATTATTCTCTTTTCTATTCTCTTATATTTATTCTATTTGATTATAATTGTTTATTATAATTGTTATAAAAAGTAAGGTAGTGTTATAAAAAAAGTTAAAATGATTAGAATAAGAACGTTATTTATTTAAGAATATTATAGCCCTGCAAATAAGAACCTTCCTCTAAAAATAAGAAAATGAGCATCAACATAAAGGTAAGCAACTAAAAAAGTGGGAATTGCAAAATTGGAGTAAAATACAGAGCAAAATAAAACATCTGGACTCCTTTGGGGTCTGCAGGATTTTAAAGAATCATAAGATTTAAAAATTATTAGCCATTCACCCCTCATGGTGTTTTCCTATGGCTAGCCCTCAACATTCTTCATCATCAGCCTCAAACCAACCTTCTCCTGATGCTACCCTAAGCAAATCTCGAGCAACCAAGCGCACTTCTGCACGTGCCATAACACGAAGCTCTGCAGTAGCAACCAAAGCCTCAGCACCTCAAAAGCAACAAGCAAATAAGGGCCAGGCAAAATCTACAACATCATCTACAACATCATCAGCTGCATCTTCTTCACCTGTTTCTCAAAAAGAACGATCACCAATGACGCCATTGCCTACCCAAGAGCATGCAAGTGTCACCGCTGTTACGTCTCAAGTAACGATTGCTGCTCCATTAAATGAATCCTCTGCTGCAGCAACAGATAGCACATCCTCAACAGGGTCGCCTTCTCATGCTCCTGCTGCAGTAGGAAAATCTAAAGCGCTAGCACGTGCATCAAAAACAAGCCCTAAAGCAGCTGTGCGTCTTGCAGTTGTTGAACCCCAACAAAAAAAGGTCCTTCCAGAGCTTTCTGAAGAAGAAAAAACATACTATAAAAATTACCAATTCCTGACTGCAAAACCACACATTTACGCAATCAATGTAGGCATACAAGATCTTCCTCATGCAAATGATATTAAAGATTACTATCAAAAAATCCTCAAAAAACCAATCTGTATTGTATGTGCAAAACTAGAACATGATATGATTTGATTAACACAAGAGGAAAAAAATGTGTTCCTTGCAGAAGCGCTACATATTCCACAAGAAAATTTATCAAACATTCAAGATCCTCCTACTCTCACCACACTCATTCGTACAGCATTTGATCAAGTTGGTCTGATGTATTTTTTTACTACAGGAGAAAAAGAAACCAGAGCACGAACAATCAAAAAAAATACAACAGCACCAGAGGCTGC
>JAWAQC010000140.1:0-3296 GCA_038894115.1 Candidatus Woesearchaeota archaeon
GCCCTAATAAAAAGTGTTTTACTTACACCTGCTGCAATAAATAAGCTGATTCCAGAACCAAATCCCCATTTACTCACTACTTCATCAAAAAACATAATCATTAATCCTCCAATGGTTAATTGAAGACTCAAAAACCATGGTGAAAACCCTTCAGCAGGTGTTAATCCACCCATATAAACATAAATAATTGCTTCAAAGATAATAAAAAAGAAAGCAAGTATTTTCTGAATCCCTTGAAAGCGTCGTTTTCCTTCATGACTGGTTAAATCAAATTTGACGATTCCAGAACCGTTTAGTAGCTGCAAAACAATAGATGCAGTAACGATTGGACCAATCCCTAATGAAATAATGCTTCCAAATTCAGCGCCTAAAATAACAGATAAAAATTCAAAGGTTTCTAATGCATTATTACCTAAGCCAGCAAGTGGAATAGAACTAAGAATATAGTATAAAATAAGGATGATTAAGGTCCATTTGAGCTTAGTAGCAAACGAAAGCTTTTGCTCTTTAGGAGCCTTAACTTCAGGAAGATTATTAAGGATGGTATCTAACAATGACATAGTCAAGCAAAAAAAGTTAATGCTCGTCTGTTAAGGAAGTATCATCGTGCGGTTCTTGGCCTTCCTCTGGAGACCGTAGCACCACAACATCACCACCTTGAGCTTTAACTTTTTCTATCCCCCTTTTTGATGCAGACATTACAGTAATTTTATACTTATGAGTTGTATTGCCACTCCCTAAGAGTTTACCATATCCTAATGATGAAAGATCAACAACATAAAAACCTTGCTCAACACGAACCTTTTTTTCTGAAAGGAGTGTAGGCAAAAGACGATCGAGCGTAGAAAGATTAATTGCTGGCAACGCACGCTTTTTTTGATTTACTGAAACAAATCCCTTCTTTTTTTCATTTTTCCAATAGCTTGGCTTTTTAGCATCACCACGCTTACCGCTACCAGCATTGCCTCTACCACCCCGATGGCCTGCACCACGGTGCTTTTTCATTGCACCCCAGCCATGGGTTTTTGATCCACGCAAGCGTTGTACTTTTCTTTTTTTCTTGTAAGCAGACATATAAACGACACCTTTTTCCAATATTAACCTTTTTCCAACATTAACATACGTACGAATGATATGAAATGATATGGCCAAAGGACCCCTATTAAACACAACACCTAAAACACAACAAAAGGAATTCGTAATAGGAAATTACAAAGATCCTTGAAGAGGATCTCCATGACACCAAACAACAAAAACACCGTGACAAAAAAACAACATAAAGTGGAATAACCCCTAAAGTATTAGTGCCATATCAAGGTAAGGGTTTATAGATAACATACATCAGCACAAACGTTAGAGCATACGACAAACAAGATCATTCATCGCCTCTTTCCTATCACCTAATGCACCACCACAGGAATAACTCACTTTGATTCCTTTACGCTCAAACCCTTTTTTTGGTGGTGATAAATAAAACACACCACGAATTGAGGGAACTGGTTTTGTAAGCCTATTTTTTCGCTGTTTTACAAGCAATGCAAAAGTTTCTTGGGTAATGGGACCATAGGTAACATAATCTTTAACTTTACGAAGCATTCCAAGCATTGAAGGAGTAGGAACAACAACAGCACAAGCATGCTTTTGGGTAAGATGCAAATGATCCAATGCAGTTTTGATTCGGATATCCATCCGTACTCTTCCACGAACTAAAACCACGGCAACAAGCTGCTGCTGTGCAGAAGCATGAGGACCTGATGATAAAGAAGCGTTCCCTGTTGGTTGCTGCGAAGGCATAGAACGCTGTACCTTACGCTCCTTTGCTTGCACTTTTGATTCACCTAGTGAAGAACCAGGTATAGCACCACCCTTTCCTTTAGATGATGACTGCGATACTTGAGTTGTTGCCATCTACAAATCACCACGCTGCATTGCATCGAAAGACTCGTCAGAAGAGAATTGATAAACACCCTCGGTAACAGCAAGTAATTCTTTTTCCTTTTGGGTTAATTTTACATGGGTTAATGATTGCAGTGCTGCAAAGCATGCAAGCAAAAGATTTTGTTTTGTTCCTGTTTGGCCTTTAACTTTTGACCACACATCTTTAATGCCTGCAAGGTCAAGCAATTTTTGGCACTCTTTTTCAACACGTAAACCAGTTCCTTTCGGTGCAGGGATCAAGGTTAATTCTACTGAACCCATCTTACCGGTGACAATAAATGGAATACTATGGGGTGTCTTACAATTACATTGCCAACTTCCACAGCCTCTGCGAATTTTCATAATATTAAGTTTTGCATTCCGGAGCGCTTTTTCCCGTGCTGGAACTGTTTCTTTTGCTTTCCCTTTACCAATACCAACATGGCCCTCTTTATCACCTACAACGGCAAAAGTAGTAAATTTAGGTTTATTTCCTTCTTGGGTCTTTTTTTGCGTCTGTTTAAAGACACGTCGCTGTCCACCACCAAATTTTCCTTTTGCTTGACCTACGAGCAACAGTTCAGATTTCAAGGTAGGGATTAAATAATCAACGATTTCTGCTTCTAAAATTGCTTCACCACGCTCTAAAATAGGGTCAATGCTTTTTTGTAAGCCTGCTTTCACTTCTTTTCCTAATTTTGTTTTAGGAACCCATTGATCTAAATTAGTAGAACGTGCTTCAATAACTTCAACATGCTCAATATCTTCTCCAGGAATTTCAATAAGTTCATCTTGGAGTGGTTCAACAGCATCAGGTTGCTGCTCTTGGATATCTTTTGCTTTTTTCTTTTGGACCATTTTTATCGTAACCCTAATTATTATTTTGTTGGAGGAATGGTTTTTACTTTTTCTTACTATGACCGGTGACCAAAAAGTACTCCCATAGGCAACCGCATAACGACCAAACGACCATCAGCACGTTGTTTATGAAAAAGGAGTAAAGGCTATTGCAATGCTTGCTTGACTTTTGTAAAAATACTTTCCATTGATGAAGGGGAAACACCTTTTTTCTTATACCCTGAAAACAGCGAAGGGTTTTGCTTGGCATGCGCTACGATATGGTTCCCAAGGATACGCTCTTGTGACGGATAACAGGAAGGATCATGAGGAATTGCCAGTCCAGCATCAACAGCACCCTTAAGGACTGCATAGTATTTAATCCCAGCAAATGTTCGTGCTAAGCCTAAATCAAGGACAGCTTCAGTAATGCCCTTTGCCACTGCACGCTTGCCAGCAAGATACCCAATTAAGTATGCTGCTGGCGTGTTTTTAGCAGAGTACACCCACCCAAAGCGTTCAAGAAGTTTTGAGCTTAAGCC
>JAWAQC010000141.1:0-3208 GCA_038894115.1 Candidatus Woesearchaeota archaeon
ATATGGATAATTAAAAGAATATATGTTGTGGAAAATAGAAAAAAATATAAATTAAAACAAACCAATATATCATTATGTATACTAAATGCTTATTATGTATCTTTGTTTAACCTTTTTTGTATCTCTTATTGGTAATAAAAACGCGCATTGTCAAGCAATAACAATTGGCAAAAACCACCATGATCTACGCATATAAGTATTACACCGAAGTTTTTTCAAAACCTTTACCCCAAGTTGACATTGTTACCATCGGCTCTGCATTGCGTGGCAAGTCTTTTTTGGGTAACTTTCTTTCACAGCCAGGCAATTTATTTAGTGCAAAGGAAATGTATTTACTCAAAAAGGAAATAGAATTTATCAGCAGGTATGCTGTGGGTGATGAGCAATTTACCCTTTTTTTGCAGGCATTTAATGACCTCTATGAGTATGTTAATTTTACCCTTGAATTTTTAGATATTAACAAAAACCAGGATTTGCTCTTGGTTTCGCTTGTGCATCGTGATAGCGACTATTGCCTTAAAGCCTATGAACTTGTTAAAATTGCTCCTTCGCTGATGCATAGTGAAGAGCTAGACATGTATTTTGAAGAGCTTTCAAAATTTGGGTATCATCAATTTTATCAAACCCTGGTTTTTTCACAAGGATTTTTGGAAAAAAATGACCTCCTTGTTTTAGGAAAAGAAGCAGAGCAAGTCCTTGCTCAAAAACTGCTTTCAAAAAAAACCCTTACTTTGGCAGCATTTTTCCAAAGCCTTGCCCAAGAAATGACTGAAAAAGAAAGCTTTTTGCTTTTAGAGCAGTATTTAAGTGTTTATCGATAGGCACTTTCTTGTGCTCTTGAAAAACCCTTAATTTTTTATCGTTTTTTCTTTTTGTTGTTTTCCTAGCTTTACTTTTTGATTCTGTTGCTTTTCCTTGCTGTATTATTTTGCTTTTTGTCTGCTTTCATCAGCTGTTTTTTTTTGCTCTTTTGCTATTGCTTCAAGGTCAATGCCTAATGCTTTGAGTTCTTGAATATGCACTTGCATTAGCTGTTCTACAATATTAACGATTTTGAGCAATTCTTCCCGTTCTTTGATTAGGGTAGAAAGTGCTCCTTTATGGTAGCCGATTTTTTCATCGTTGGTGGTTTTGTTCATGGTTTTTCCTCGTATTGGTATCATTGGCAGGATTAGTTTCTTTCAAGTATAAATAGTTTGCCTAAAACTCCTTTTTTTTTGCTGTTTTTGCACTCTTTTTTCTATGTTCTTATTCTTTTTAGCATGTTCTAGCATTCTCTTTTGATACTTTTTCTTACTTTCCAACCTAATTTATTTTCCAACAAAGCGTTAAAGAAACGTCACATCTCAAAAAAATCTTATAAAAACACTCCTTTTTAGTAAAAACATTTATATATCCCTTTAACTTTACCTTTTTGGCATGGGCATTTATAATCCGGCTTCACCTGCTGTTATTGCTCCTGGAAAATTCGTTACCCCAGAACTGTATCAACAAGCAACAGGAAGGTTATTTCCTCATCGAGGTGAAACTGTTTTTTTTGCTTGCCGATCTGGGGAATCGTTAGCAAAAGGAATTTTGGCATCGTATAATGCACTGCTTGAAGCTGAAGGATCAAATGCAAGGATAAGTTTAGATGCCCTTACAATTAAAGAATACAATGGCAAGGAAATTATTCCGCGATCAGGAGCCCATCTTGAAGGAAAAGATGTGTATGTTTTTCAATCTTGTTTTGATCCATTGCACAATCGCTCAATTAATGATAATTTAATGGAGCTTTGCAACGTTGCTGACAATGCGCGGTTTCATGGCGCAGACAAAATCACTGCAATTGTTCCCTATTTTCCTTACCTGCGTCAGGACAAGCCAAGCTCCTATAAGCGGGAGCCCATCACTGCAAAATTTGCTATTCAAATGCTTGAGCTTGCAGGGGTAAGTGAAATTTTTATGTATGACCCTCATTTTCCCCAAGTCATTGGGTATGCGAATAAAGCTCGTATCCATACCATGAGTTCTATTGATTTGTTTAAAAAAGCCTATGCGACCATTCTTACCAAGGAAAAAGAAACCCATGGCCTTTTTTGGAAAGATGAATTGCTTACCTTAGTTAGCCCAGATACCGGCTATGCAAAGAATCTTGAGCTTTTTGCCAAGGCAGTGGGCAGCAAATTTTGTATGGGATATAAAACACGCAATGATGAAGGAGTTACAAAAGTTGATGAAATTACTGGAAAACTCAAGTATGTCAGCCACGCTATTATTAAAGATGATATTTTTGCTACTGGTGGGACCATCAAAGAAGTTGTGCAAAAACTTCAAAGTTATGGTGTCAAAAAAATGACGATTTTTGCAACGCATTTTGTTCCTGAAGAGAGGACCTATGCTATTATGCAGGAGCTTGCAACTTCCTTTCCGGTAGAAGGGTTTTACTTTTTAAACACTATTCCTTTTGCACCAACCATGCTCCCAGAACCTGTTGCCTCTAAGGTCCATGTGCTTTCTATTTATGAAGAATTAGCCTTAGCATTAAATGCTGTGATGTACAATCGCTCAGTAAGCGAACGCTTTACAAAAGTAGAAAAATAAGGCAAGGAAGCGCAAGGTTACGCAGTGCTACCATTGTTTTTTTAGGTTTTTTCTTTCTCCTTGTTTTTTCCTTTCTGGACCCGCTTTCTCTTGCTTGGACATTTCTTGTTGTACTGTTTTTTTTGCTAGATGATGCGTTCATTGGTTTCTGCATCTTCAAGATGGATGACATTGACAGGGCAAGATTCTGCAGCCTCTAGGTTGCATTTGTACTTGCTTTCATCAATCTCAAGCACTGTCCAGCCCTTTTCTTTGCTGTGTGGCTTTGCTCCTTTAAGGTCAGATTTGCCATCAGCGTTCATTTCCCAAAATGTAGGGCAGACAGCTTCACATGCAGCGCAGCCAATACAATTAGGTCGATCGTGCACAACTCGGTATTGTTTTGCCATGGTGCTTCTCCTTTTTTTTGTTGGTAGTTTTCCTATTTTTTATCATTTTTTTGTTGCGAGAAAAAGATTTTTTTACTCTCTTATATTTTTTATGCACTATCAGCTTGTGCTTGTTGTTTATGTTTTTGATGTCTTGTGCTTTTCTTTAGGCAGCCAGCATCGTACTTGCTAGCGCAAGCACCCGCTCCTTTCGTCTGGCAATGTATACTTTGGTTTGCACTTTTGTTGGTCCCCCC
>JAWAQC010000142.1:0-3179 GCA_038894115.1 Candidatus Woesearchaeota archaeon
TATGACCTTACAAAAGCCAAGGAACGCCAGCACCTGCTTGAAGGGCTCCTCATTGCTCTGGACCATATTGATGAAGTGATTGAAACCATTAAACGAGCAACCGACACTGCCCATGCCACGACTGCGCTGTGTGAGCAATACCAGCTGACTCCTGCGCAGGCAAAAGCAATTTTAGAGATGCGCTTGCAACGCCTCTCAGGACTTGAACAGCAAAAAATCAGGGATGAACATGCTGAGCTTGTAACGACCATCGCAGCGCTTGAAGAGATTCTTGCATCCCCCGCAAAAATAAAAGACATCATCAAGCATGAACTGACGGCAATCAGTGCCACCTATGGCGACGACCGGCGCACTACCTTTGCCTACGATGAAGATGATGTGCTTGCTAAAGAAGACCTAATTAAAGAAGAAGAAGTTGTCGTCACAGTCTCAAGCAAAGGGTATGTAAAACGAACCTCCCTTACTGAGTATCGCACCCAAGGAAGAGGGGGCAAAGGCATTACTGCTGCAAAAACAGCAGATGATGATTTTTTGGTAGATATTTATGTTGCAAATACCCACGATGTCTTGCTTGTATTCACAGACAGGGGCAAGGCATACTGGCTCAATGTGTATGAAATTCCGGAAGGAGGAAGAGCAGCAAAAGGAAAGCCAATTATTAACCTTGTAGAACTTGAACAGGGCGAGCAGGTGCAGGCAATTATCCCAGTACGCGCGTTTACTGATGACCAATTTATCGTCTTTGTCACAACATCAGGAGTTATTAAAAAAACACCATTAAGCAATTTTGCAAATCCCAGGAAAACCGGGATTATTGCTACTGTGCTAGATGCTGGGGATTCATTGGTGAATGCTGTCTTGACGTATGGCGCCAATGAACTGGTTGTAGCCACTGCCAAAGGGCTTGCAGCGCGCATTCCAGAGCAAGAAATCCGGCCAATGGGAAGGATCTCGAGAGGGGTCATTGGAATACGGCTGAACCAAGATGACATGGTAATTGGGATGATTCGTGCTGAGCAAGGAAGTGATATTCTTTCAATTAGCAAAAAAGGGTACGGGAAAAAAACCCCGGTGAGCGAGTATCGCTTAATCCATCGGGGAGGCAAAGGGGTAATTAATTTTAAAGTAAACGAAAAAACAGGAGATGTCATCTCTATTTGCAACGTTAAAGGCAATGAGGAGTTGCTGCTTATCAGCAGGCAAGGCATTTCGTTGCGGACAGCCACGTCAAACATTTCTACCATTGGAAGAAACACGCAGGGTGTGCGCCTCATCAGGCTTGAGCCTGGTGACGAAGTGGTCTCTTCCACTTTAATTAAACCAGAATCAGTAGAGGATTTCCAGGAGGTCCAGCAACTTTCCTCTGCACTACAGGAAAAAGTAAAATAAAGAAATCGGTGTTATTTTTTTTATTTGGATCTTGCACGTTTTTTCCTTAAGGTAATTTTTTACTCGTTTGTTGATGATTGGAAGATTCTTGTGGTGAGGAAAAACCAAGATCATTTTGAAGAGAAAAAAAGGATGATAGTTTGTTGGAGAGGATGGCACAGTTTATCTACACAACCCACCCAGGAATTGAAGCAATAGCGTGGGAAGAAATTCAAACGCTTTGCAAAGAACCACAACAAAAGCCATCTGCAAAAAAAACGCCTTCACAACCAGCAAAAGGAACTTCGTTCAGTGAATTACCATCGCCTGCAAGCAATAGTTCTTCTCAACCCAAAAAACGCGTAGCTTGCAAAGAGATGTTCTCTGGAGGGATTCTTCTTGAATGCAGTGTTGAAGATGCAGCAATGCTTGCGCTGCACAGCCATTGCCTGCACGAACTTGCCTGGTATGGTGCAATGGTGCCAATTCCAAAAAACCTTCACCTCCCTACTGACACTGCAAACCAAGTAAATGAGAAAAACGATGGCTTGGAAACACCAGGCCAAACACAACAACACGAACCCCAACAACAAACTCCCTCAAGACCATTGGCCGGGAACTTAAATACACCAGAATACACAAGAGAGGCAAAAGAAAAGAAAAAAGCATTGCAACAAGAGCTGCAGGCTATTTGCTCTAATCCAGCGATAAAAGAACTGTTCATCAAGGCTGCAAATCATGCGCTCTCCCAGTTTCCTTTTCTTAAAAAATCATTTACATTTCGCCTTTCTGGCTCGCAAGCACTGCAAACAGGATTTGGCGAAGCAATGCAAACCGTGCTAACCCGTGCAGGATACCATGCAAAGGTCCAGCTCAAAGATCCAGAGTACGAGTTTATGCTGCTGCTATCCCCTACGAATGCTCTTTTGCTTGGCATTCGCATCCCGTTTGATTTTAGCAAACGATGGTATCGGATACACACCTCACATAACAGTATTAAAGCATCAGTCGCCACAGCAATGCTGATGATCCAAAAGAAAAAAAGTGTTGTGCTTGATCCAACATTGTATGATAGTGTGCTATTGATAGAGCAAGCACTGATGCAAAAACGCCAGGTGCGACTGCACGAATCGCCTTTTATTGAGCAGATGCTTCATCGCTACGGCATCTATGAAAAAAAAATGCCGCCAGTTCCTGAACCCTGCACCTTGATAGGATATACTGATTCATTTGGAGCGCTTGCAAAAGCAAAAGCGAATGCAAAAATTGCAGGAGTACTTAAGGAGATGACACTAAGCAAAATTGACTTGTCGTGGGTTGATTATAAACTTGGTCCTCAAAGTGTTGATCTGCTGGTGAGTATGCTTGTGCAACCCACATCTTCACACCAAGACCAAGCAATCAAAAAAATGCTGTATCAACTTTTTTACCAGGCATCGTATCTCCTTACAGCGCACGGAAGCATTGTTTTGTATACCAACCAAAAAACACTCCAGTATGCAAAACAGTACGCGCCTTTAAAACAATGTTTTACCGTGTACGAAGGATTTTGTGTTGCCCAGTTTTTACGACCAGATGCAAAGGCATTTGCTAGCCAAGAACAAAAACAAGAAAACAAAGAATAAAACAAAGAGAAAGAGTTCTTCTCAAAAACGCTTTGCGTAGCAGATTTGCTGCGCCCAGTTTTGCTGTGCAGAAACGAAACACCGTCTTTAAAAAACAACTCCCAAGAGCAGCATCAAGAAAGCGACTGGAGTTCTTGTTTACAATGCGGTAGGGGGACCTGCCCCATCCGGGGACCAAGAAAAATG
>JAWAQC010000143.1:0-3157 GCA_038894115.1 Candidatus Woesearchaeota archaeon
CAACATGATTAAAATGCTTTTCAATACCGATGCATTCAATTGCCTTATTCCCAACGAGTGTTTCCACAGCCATTCCACTATTTTAATAAAGAGAGTTTTAAAAGATTTGTAGTCCCTGTTAAGAGAAGAATAGTAACGAAACAATGAGATCGTAAAAAGTAAAAGAAGAGAAAAGAAAAATAAGAGAAAATAGAAAATAAGCTCTTAAAACAAGAGCAAAAAGCAGTCATATACTTTAAGGTAACCAGTAACAATAACCAATAAAAAAAAGAAAGAAAAGAGAATATGAGCTAAATGTTAAGTTGTTTTTAATGGGTTTTAGATATTGTTATTTTCTTGTAATTTTCTTGTAAATGTTCTTTTTTTACATACTGTTGTGCAGAAAACACAAAGACCATTCGCAGGGCTTAAATAATCCTTGGCATTTCCTTTGAAAATGGCCAAAGACCAAAAAAATGATAGAACAAGCAGCAACAACATCAACAATTCATCAAAGCAATTGCCTAACAAGCATCTCTCCCAGAATGTGCAGTTTTTTATCAAGAATCCTAAACAAGGTTTGCGTAAGGTAGCCTGGCCTATTTTTATTAGTATGTTTGTTCATACGCTTTATAATGTTGTGGATACTGCATTTGTCGGCCGACTTGGGCCAGAAGCGTTGGCAGCCCTTACGTTTTCGTTTCCGTTTTTTTTTCTTATGCTTTCCCTTAATATTGGGCTTGTTGTAGGGCTTACCAGCCTCATGGCAAAAAAAATTGGTGCCAAACAATATCACCAAGCACAGGTAGTGTTTTATCACGGTCTTGGAATTTCTGCACTACTGAGCATTGGTGTGTTTATTGGATTTTTCTTTGGAATGAAATCCTTCTTTGTTTTTTTGGGAGCTTCAGGAACAGTGCTTGCCTTAGCCCTGGACTACTTTTCAATTCTTGTCTTTGGAGTTTTTTTTATGTACACAGCTTCTGCGTTTAATGCATTGTTTGCTTCCCAAGGAAATACCAAAGTTCCGATGAAAATCCAAGTCAGCATGCTTTTGCTCAATATTGTCCTTGATCCTTTGTTTATTTACGGATTTAAGTTAGGGGTCAAAGGAGCTGCCTTAGCAACCCTAATTGCACTCTTTGGCTCTGTACTGCTGTATTGGTATTACCGTAAAGAGTCATCTATCTTGCTAAAGAAAAAAACCATCCCTAAAACAATAAACACTGGGGTGCTTGGAGCAATAGTAAAACTAGGGATACCACCAACAGGAGAGATGATTTTTTTCTCGTTGTATATCGCCCTTTTAAACAAGCTTTTTGCAGTTTTTAGTGTTCACCATGTTGCAATGTTTGGGGTGGTTTCCAGGCTTGAAAGTGTTGCGATGCTGCCCTTGGTTGCCCTTAGCCAAGGCTCCCTAACCCTTCTTGGAATGTATTATGGTGCTAAGCGATTTGATAAAGTCCAATACCTTTCTACCTATGCAGTGCGCCTTGGCTTGGGAATAAGTGCTACCATAGGACTAATCTTTTTTTTGTTTCCAGGATTTTTTCTTTCCCTGTTTTCAGCTGACAGCCAATTGCGTAGCTTAGGGATTCCTTACCTGATGATTAATGTCTTTACCTTTCCGTTTATTGCAATCTCAATGATTTTTTCAAGAACGTTACTGGCATTAGGTCATGGAATGCCTGGACTTATTGTAAGTGTTGTGCGTAATGGACTGATTATTATTCCACTTTCTTATATACTGGTTTTGATAGTTGAGGCTTCATACCTGGTTATTGCTGCAGCTATGGTTGCAGGAGCAGCTTTTGCAGCTTATCTTGCCTGGGCATTTCGCAGGCATTATTTTAAGAAAATAGCTAAGACACTTGAGAACAAGCAGCATTAGCGGTATTCTCAAGACGCAAGAAAAACGTAAGAACAAAAAAGCAAGCATAGACAAAAGGAAGAAAATAAAAGATAAAAAAAGTTTTGAATTGCTTCTGATAAGCAAGCATAGCTGCTAGGCAGGAAAATCAAAAGGATCCAACTCATCAGGTAAAGAGAGGCTGGCCGTCAACTTCTTTCTTTTTGATGTAATCAGCAACTGCCCACCACAAAAAGAGATAAACCCCTATGATAAGCAATGAGGGAGCATGAACCACTGCTCTTCCTGATGAGCTGATGCTAACAAAAAAGACAAGATACTGCAAAATGCTTAACCCTAAGATGGAACCATAACTGACATGCACCCAAAATAATGCACGCTTCTGCAACAAAAAAAATTTTGTGATCATGATCCCACGGGGTATGAGCAAGAGGATATGGAGAATAACAAATATCAAACCTACAATTCCTAACGAAGGATGATATACAATGGTAATAATGCTGCCAAAAAACTCATACAAAATGCCTAAAAGAATAAGAATACTAAAAACAATAACAGTACCTGGTCTTTTCATAAGAGTTCACCTTTTTTTATTTGATTTGAATAGGTTTTTATTTTGTTCCAATAAGACGTGCTGTAAGATTTATTGGAGCAAGCAGGCGTGGGATCCTAGCAGTATCATAACGAGAAGTGTGCTGCATATCATGGTATTCCATTGGCCAATCAAGCCTTCCCATGGTTGTACCTAAATTAAAGACATAAATTCGTTGGAAAATATTAGGATCCAAATCATAAAAATAAGTAGTAGGGGATCTAGCTTCATAGTTAGTGTAGAGAATAATATCAGTTTTACCATCATTATCAAAATCAGTAATCGCGCTTGAGACAACTCGCTCAGAGTGCCCTGAGGTAAAGAGAGGAATGTGCTTTAGAAGTACTCCCTGTGAAGAATAAATAAGGATTCCTGTTTCCTTCATAAAGTAGACTGGTGAATGAACAACAATAATTTCCTGTACACCGTCATTATCAAGATCACCTACCCTAAGGTGAGTAATTGAATACTCATAATGAGGGAGAGAAATGTTAAAAAGCTGATTACGGTAAAAATCAAATGCTACAACTTTGTTTCTGTCAGAGGTAGTTAATGCGGGAGAGTGAATACCGACGATGAGTGAGGGAGTTTGTTGACCTAAATCCCCTACCACTAATTCATCAAGAAGATACCCTGTATAATTAAAAATGGTTGCTGTGTGATTACCATCAATGATTTTAATTTCAGTTCGATAACCCATGGGACCATAAGGATTA
>JAWAQC010000144.1:0-3133 GCA_038894115.1 Candidatus Woesearchaeota archaeon
GAAATTAAACCGATATTTGGAAAACAAATGGTTTCTTGTCTTTGTTATGCCTATTCCGATGTTGCTGCAATGCAAAACGTTGTTTTTGCCTATATTAAAAAGCGTCACGAATCCAAAGCAGAGAAACAACAGTAACGGTGAACCGTAATGGCAGAAAAAAAATCATCAGCAAGCAAAAAAAAGACAAGCCACAGACTTTCTCGTTTTTACACCGTAGCTGGAGGATCCTTGCAGAAAAAAGCAAAATTTTGCCCAAAATGCGGTGTAGGCTTTTATATGGCCCAGCATAAAAACCGATTGACGTGTGGCAACTGTAAATATACAGAAATGCTTGGCTAGCATTCTTGTTTTTTCTTACTATTTTTCTTGTTCTCTTTGCACTTCATCTTTGTTATTACTTCTCTTAGAATAGCTTAAGAATTCATCGTAGTTTTTGCTCAGTAAAAAACTAAGCATTGGGATTAATGATGGCCTCCTCCACCATGCCCATGGTCTGCATGGTCATCGTGTCCACCATGCCCTCCATGTCCGCCGTGGTGTTTATGTTCAGCAATTTTTTCATAGGGTGTTTTATCCTGGACTGAAATTAACCCATATGTTGCTGTAAAGTCTTTATCTTTAAGATGTGCACCATCAAGAACTCCACCGTACATCCCTGCAAGGATACGGTAATCTTTAGCATGAAGGAGTTGGATTGGTTTTAATCCATATTCAAAAAGTTTTGTTTTTAGATGATCAGCAAGGTGATGTTGGTCTTCTTCATGAAAGAAATAGTCTTGAATTTTAGCAAGTTTTTTGTTTGCATAATTAGAAGCATGTCGTTGGGTTAGGTCTTTAAAATATTGCTTTAATTCTCCCTTTCGTTTTCCCATTAATATATTGTGGTCTAAATATCCAAGATCTTCATCTTTCATTCCTATAATATTTTTCATAATAATTTTTTTAGCATCTATTCGTGATTGGTTGCTGTGTTTATAATGCTCCTGCGCTTCAGCAATTACTTTCATGCCTTTATCATGTCCATGGTATTTAAGAATAAATTGGTCAAGATATGCTTCAATAATGTCCTGTGCATCTTTGTCGTCGCTAATAACATGTTCTTCACTACTTAGTTTACTGTCAATAACAGAGGTAATAATTTTGTACAATGGATCATGACCATCTGCACGATAAAATAATTTTTCACTCTCCTCAACAATTTTTGATTTGTAGGGTCCTTTGATAAATTGTTCAAACAGTTCAGTGCGTTTCCCAAAACTTTCATGAGGCTTGCTTGGATCATAGAGATGATGGAGGGTATGGTAAGTACCACTAAGGATTTCATCTAATGATGCATCTGCTGATGGTAACCCATGTCCATGTCCTCCATGATCACCATGAGCATCATGTCCATGTCCGCCATTTCCATGATCATTCCCATGGCCGTGCCCATCTCCGTTGTGGTGGTCTGATGACATTTTTTCTTCTTTTTTTGTGTTTTTTATATTTTAAAAGGTTTTAAAAAGCGACAGGATATAGTAGTAATACCTGTTTTTTAGTTTTTATTCCTTTTATATTTTTCCTTTTTTTTAGCGGTTGATGGATGGGTTCTTTGCTGTTCTTGGACTTTTTTCCAAGAAAAATTAAATCTTTGGCATGCTCTAGCCAGCCTTGCTTGGTAAACAACTTTTCTGCAATTCTTTTAAATAGGTCTTTTTTCTTGCTTTTTTTTAGTATTGAGCAAACAACAATACCGTTTGGTTTAAGAACACGGTTTGTTTCAAGTAGTGCCTGATGAATATCTGAAAAATTCTGTGCAGCGGTAAGGCTTATTACCATATCAAATTCTTCATCTTGAAAGGGCAATGCTTCAGCACTGCCTACAATGTTTGGAAATGGATTTTGCTTTAACAACTCTTTTGCTGGGTCAATTCCTATAATTTTACCAACCTTGATGTTTTGCTGTTGAAGCATTAAGCCTATTCTGCTGCTAATGCCTGTTCCGCATCCAATATCAAGAATGGTAATTGCCTTCCTTTTTTTGGAGTTATAATAGGAAAGGAGTATTGTTGGCAAATACTCCATAATCAGCAGTAGTTTTTCAACTTGTTCTTGCTCATATAATGCATTATATCCTTTAGCGATTGCATTATAATAAGATGTACTGGATAGTTGAGGTTTACTTTCCATAGATTGTGACAGTAGAGCCTTTACTGTTTTGCTTATAGTTCGTCAAAATCCATTCCTTTAAGACTTTTTTTATCCTTTGTTTCTTTCATTTTTTTTGTAATCAGCATTTTTTGGTTGCAGAACGTACAATGAAAAACCAATGCATCAACACCATGCACTTTTTTTCTTTTAAAAGGGATTTGTGTTTGCCCTGTTTTTTGGCAATACTGGCAGCTATAACTAATATTTGCTGTAAGCGTTTCTTCATAGGCTTGCTTAGGCATTGCATACTTGCATGCAGGGCAGACATATTCACTAGCCCTAATTTTCACAGCACCTTTTTCAACTGGCTTGCCCATCAAGGCTTTTTTGCATTTTGGGCACTGTTCCCTAAAGACCCAAGCTTTGGCATAGCCTTTTTCCCCTAATTGGCGTTTGGTAAAATAAACAAGTTCTTCCATTGATTCTGGCTCTCTTATTTGCATGACTTGCACCCCTTTGTCTTTTTACGTTTTATTTTTTACTCGCAGTTTTTCTCTTTTCTCTCATTGTTTTAAACTCGTGTTTTTTTGTTCCTGCTTTACTCTTCCCTTCCTTGGAATCATTTTTTATCTTTTTTTAGCAGTTTTCCTGTTTGTCCTTTATATGTATTTTGTTTTATCCTGTTTCTTTTGTTTTATCGTGTTATTTTTTTATTTTTGTCTCCTTATCATTTTTGTTTTATTATCTTGTTTATGAATTGTGCTTTAGATTTTCTTTTTTAGGTGCTACTATGTCATTTGTTGCATAGAAAAATCCTGGACCATTTATTGCTACATGTGCCCAATCAGAAGAGTGAGTTATTGCACCTTGGGAAAAATTTATATTTGTATAACCAACAGAAAGAGATTGTTCAGCTACTTGTCTTAATGCTCCACCAGGACCATAAGCTACTTGTGTAGCACCACCTTTAAAAAACAAATCAGCATCTTTATAACCAACTCTC
>JAWAQC010000145.1:0-3093 GCA_038894115.1 Candidatus Woesearchaeota archaeon
AAGACAAATGCGATTCTGAGAAAACAGGAAAAGAACTTTCTCTTGGAAATTTATATTGTCATATAACAAGCCCAAAAACCCCTGTTTGCTGTGAATCCAAAAACAAGGACGGCACTAAATCAAGGTTATATAGCTGTTATGAGCCTTGTAATGACCCCGATGGATGTTTTTGCCCTGACCATTGCAAAGACAAAGAAGGAAAACACTTTAAAGAGGTTAATCCAGGACAAAATTGTCAGGGTGGTTATGGGCTTGAAAATCCTTGCTCAGGACCAACACGGCAAACTCGTGATTTCCAATGCCCACAAGGTTGTTATTGGTTTAATGATTTTGACTGTGGCCCAGATAAAAATATTGGAAATGTGCTTTGGGATTATGTTTTAAGAAATGCAGTGGGTGAATGGTACCAAAAGCAATGGGTTGAAAAAATGCGGCTGTATGGTGCATATTTAAATCCTGACCAGTGGGCAAAATCAGTATGCAATCCCAGAAGTGAAAACTATAAAACCATGGATGGCAGTGTTGCAAATGCTGTCTATCATAACCAGCGCCCGGCTGGATGGATTGCAGCAAATCGGCAACCCCATGGTGCAAACCATAGCCTTTATACGATTTCCTATTTTATAACAGGGTTGCCGCAAGAACGAAAACTTACAATCTCTTTGTATGATGAAAAAACCAATAAATACCACCAGTATTACAAAAAGCCAATCAATGTAAGTATTGGTGAAACAAAATCTGATACCATTGCCTTTGTTAACAAAACAGTCTATACAGCAGCATGCCTTATCCTTGACCAGGAAATTTGCTTAGGTGAAGGAGTAACAAAAACCTGTTATCAAAAAATTTGCAGGGATATTATTGAGCTTAAGGAATCGTAAATACTTTTGCTTACAATAAAAAAACTGCATCAAATGTACATTAAATGGTTTTAACAGTAGAGGTTTTTGGTTATTAAAATATAAAAAAGTCAAGTATTAGCAACAAGAATTGGAATACGATGGAACCCCACAATACACCCCTAAAAAAAAGCTGTTCTTGGCAACTTTTTGTAGAGAAAAAAAAATCAAAAAAAGCCCAAGTAACGATTTTTTTAATAGGTATTGTTGTGCTTCTTCTACTCGTTGCACTTTACTATGCGCTTTTTCATCGGCAAACTATTGACCCTGAGCGCGTATATGGCAATCAAGAAACATTGCCTATCTATGAGTTTACCCAAAACTGCATGCAATCCACAGCATTCAAAATCCTTTCCAGAATGGCTGCGCAAGGAGGGTATTATGATACTGCTGCTATTAAGGTTTTGCCAGACCCAAAGGCAAGCGAAGGTGTAAAATTTTCAGATACTTTAGTTATTCCTTATTGGAGCTATTTGGATAGCAATGGTCTTTTTGCTTCTGGAATGCGCCCCTTGGAAGGAAAACAATCCATTGAAGAAGAGCTTGAAACCTTGCTTCCACTTTTGCTTAATGACTGCCTTAATAATTATGAATCATTTAGCAATCAGTATGTAGTCCAGCCTTCAAGAGGCAAGGCAGATGTCCGGTTTGATGATGATAAGGTTACTCTTGTTCTTGAAATGCCAACAAGCATTATTAAAATCCCTGACGGAGACCAAGTAAGTATTAGCACCTATGCAACAGTATTACCTTTAGATTTTAAGCGTATGTATACTGTCGCCCAAAAAATCAAAAAAGCCCAGGATGAATCAAAATTTCTTGAACGCCATACCATTAATTTGCTTTCCTTATACAGCGGCATTGATGCTCCATTGCCGCCTCTTGCACATAAAGAGCTTGGCAGCAGTAGATTTAGGTATTGGCTTAAACCTCAGGTTGAGCAAGTAATCCAAAAAGATATTTTGCCAATGACACAACTTGTCCAGGTTGTTAATACCCTCAACTTTAATCCGGTTGTCCTTCCTGATTTTGTTTCTGAAGAAGGCAAAATACGTCAGGGTGTGTATAATAGCATGTCTATCCAAATTGCAGACAATACCACATTTTATCCTTATGCGATTAGTTTTTTTGCAGGTGGTCTGCCTATGAGTTTTTCAATTGGCAGCAGCCAGGTAATTATGCCTAAAAATATGCTGCCGTTTAGAAATTTCTTATTTGATGCTATTGGATTAAAACTCTATGATTATTCATTTGATTATGAATTCACCTATCCTGTACTTGTTACCCTAAGAAAAGAGCAGGCATGGTATAATGAGCCAATAACCCTGCGTTTTGCTTTTGAAGCAAATATTAAAAATAATCTTCCAGTAACCTCTGCTATAGCAGCAAGACCAGGTCTCATTGCAGTTACAGGGCTTGCATTTGATGATGTTAGTTATTTTTCAGATAAGATGCTTACTATTCATGTTGTTGATGCATTAACCCAAGAGCCAATGAATGCTACCCTTGTTTATTCTTGCGGTGCTGAGGCTACCCTTGGAACAGGAAGCAAAATTAGTACAAAGATTCCAGTATGCCTCTTTCCAGGGATGGTGGTTGCAAAAAAAGAGGGATATTTATCAGCAGTAATGCCTGTCAATTATGATGACAAAACTAAAGAAGTAACCCTCGCACTTTGGCCAATTGCACAGCGCAAGGTCAAGCTTGAATTGCTTTCCATCCAGCAATTAGAAGGCAGAGAATTAACCCCCGAAAACCTTTATCGTTTTTCTAAGCCACTGCCAAAAGATTACCAGGCATTTATCACCATTAAACGCATTAAAGACAATCCTGAAGAGGAAGAAATACCACTGTTTGGATTTGTCCAGGTTAATGCCAATACCAGTTATTTAAAGCAGGCAATGGAAAGTACCCTTGAGTCCTTAAAAAAAGAGTATCCAGGATTAGATATTAGTGCTTATGATTTGGCATTTTCCAACCAATATCAAAACCCAGAAAATACAATAGAGCTTGTTCCTGGAAAATATCAAATTGACATCTATGTGCTGTTAGCAAAGCCGTTGTATATTCCTGAGAAGAAGGAACTGATTTGCCCTTGCCTTTCAGTGCTTGGTGCATGCTTATGCGAAAAAGAAGAAATACGGCTTCCAGCTCAGGTATTTGAATCATTCCCCTATGCTTCTGTTTCCCATAC
>JAWAQC010000146.1:0-3089 GCA_038894115.1 Candidatus Woesearchaeota archaeon
GCGCAAATTTACTGCAAAACAGGTGCATGTGATTCGTGATGGCAAAGAGCAGGTTGTGCTTGCGCAGGAACTTACCATTGGAGACATTGTTTTGCTTTCCCGTGGAATGATTGTTCCTGCAGACCTTCGCGTCATTGAAAGCCATGGACTCCTGGTTGATGAAAGCATCCTGACAGGTGAGCCACTGCAAAAACCAAAGCAGCCCGATGCGATTCCAAAGGAAGATTTGCCTTTAGCAGACCGAGATAATATGCTCTATAGTGGCACCAGCATTACCCAAGGCCATGGCAAAGGCATTGTTGTTGCTGTGGGGCTTACCTCAGAACTTGGCAAAATTTCAGCGCAGCTAAAATCTATTGGTGATGTCAAAAGTCCACTCCAGCGCCAAATTGATGGCATGAGCAAAATGATTTCATTTTTTGTGATTCTTGTTTGTACTGTCTTTTTTATTTTGCTCATGGGAAAAAATATGCCTCTTAGCGAAGTCTTATTGCTTGTTGGCGCAGTTGCGGTTTCAGGAATTCCCGAGAGTTTTCCCTTGGCCTTGACAGTAGCACTTTCTCACGGAGTCAAAAAAATGGCCAAGGAGAACGCATTAGTCAAAGACCTCAGCTCTGTTGAGACGCTTGGCACAACCACGGTGATTTGCACTGACAAGACAGGGACCTTGACCCAAAATAAAATGGTTGCCGAACGGCTGTATTTTGCTGATGGCAAAGAACTTGCAGTACACGGCATTGGCTATGAGCCAAGGGCAACCTTTTTTGATTCTTCAACCAATACTGCCGTTTCGGTAAAAGGATTAAAATCCTATTTTCCATTTTTTTCTGTGTGTGTTCTTTGCAATAATGCTCGGCTGGAATTTAATGACGGAGAATGGGTGCTAGTTGGCGAGTCAACCGAAGGCGCATTGCTTGCGATGGCAAAAAGTGCAGGGTTTGATGAGGAGCTCATCAAAGAGCATTACCCTCGGGTGTATGAAATCCCTTTTGATCCTCTTAAAAAGTATATGGTTACGGTGCATCAAAGCAAGCAAGAATCTCATGTCCAGATTGCCTGCTTGAAAGGTGCAATTGAGCGCGTGCTTGAAAAATGCTCGTATTACCGAAAAGATAATACCCTTATTCCCCTTGATGAAGCAGCGCATAAAGCTATTCTTGAGCACGTGCATGCTTATAGCAAAAATGCATACCGAGTGCTTGGCATTGCGACCAAAAAACTTGAAAAGCGCCTTTCCTTTACCCAAGACCAGCAGTCAATTGCTGATGCAGAACTAAAAAAAGGATATGTATTTGAAGGGCTTGTTGCATTGGATGACCCCTTGCGCTCAGATGCAGCAACAGCAATTAAAGAATGCAAAGATGCTGGGATTAGAGTCATTATGGTTACTGGTGATCATAAAATCACTGCGCAAAGCATTGGCCAGCAGCTTGGGTTGCTTTACCCCGGCCATGACAAAATCATTGAAGGCCATGAACTTGATGTGATGAATGACTATGACCTTGAGCAAATCATTGACCAGGTTGCTATTTTTGCACGCACGACTCCTGACCACAAACTGCGGATCGTGCGCTGTTTGCAGCACAAAGGCCAAATTGTTGCTATGACAGGGGATGGGGTTAATGATGCCCCAGCACTCAAAAAAGCAGATATTGGCATTGCCATGGGTAAAGGCGGCACTGATGTTGCACGCCAGGCAGCCAACATGGTCTTGCTTGACGATAATTTTGCAACCATTGTCAAGGCAGTGAAAGAAGGGAGAACTATCTACAGCAATATTCGAAGATTTATTTTTTACCTCCTTACTGGCAATATTACCGAAGTATCTTTGATGGTGGTATCAGCCATTGCCGGCGTCTTAACCCCTTTGACTGCCTTGATGGTCCTGTTTATTAACGTGGTTACTAGCACGTTTCCCTCAATGGCATTAAGTGTTGAACCAACCCATCCAAAAGTGATGCATCAAAAACCACGTGATCCAAAAGAGCCATTGCTTTCCTCCTATATTTTGCTCAAGATTTTTGTGCTTGCACCCCTTCTCTTTTTAGGATCGTTTTCCTTGTTTTTGTGGGAATTGTTTTACCACAGTTCCAGTGTAGAATATGCGCGCACTGTTGCGTTTGCTGCAGTTATTATGTTTGAGCTCTTCCATGCGTTCAATGCGCGCTCCATGCATACCACGATTTTTAACAAGAACTTTTTTGCCAACAGGATGATTTTTGTAACTGTCTTGTTTTCATTCTTCTTGTTGCTGCTTGCTATTTACACTCCTGTTGGTCAAGAAGTCTTCCATACAGAGCCGCTCTCTGCAGGAACATGGATTGCTATCGTGCTGGTTAGCAGCTTGGTAGTTGTTATTTCAGAAATTATTAAACTGCTGGTGTATAGTGAAATTAAAGAGCAGCATAAACAAAAAGGAACATCAATGCATAGTCTCTAAGCATTAACCACCTCTTACAGTTGTATGTTTTTTTCTTGCTCGTTGATCTGTTTTTTCTGCTGGTTACAGTTATGTGACTGTAAACGTTGAATGGATTTTCTCATTCTCTCATTCTTATTTCATTCTTATTTTACTTTTATAATTATTTTTGAGCTGTATTGTTATACTTCTTTTTAGCAACAGGAATTCCCAGGTATTTCACTCATAACATTACTTCACCTCACAACTGAATTTCTAGAACATAACCCCTACAAACATAACCCTAACACCATTATCAGTTAATAGGAGTAATAGCGTAACCGTTGGGTAACCACCCCCTCAGTGAAATAGCATAAAGAATGGAAACGACGATTTATTAAGAAAAAAATGATCCTATCCATTTATTATTAAAAAGATCTCTTTTATTAAAAATTATTAAAAAATCAGAAATAAAAAAATATTTAAGTGTTAACTTAAGTTAGAAATCCTGTAAGAATGAAATCTAAAAATATTCTTTACAGCATTTACAGGGTCTACAACAGCAGTGATAAGAAACCTTTATATATTTCTTTTTTTTACCTTATTATTTTACCTTATTAAATTTATAGTTTTTGAAAAAGGGGCGATTGTTTTTGAAAAAGGGGGAGAGTGTATTTCAGGAGACGATGCT
>JAWAQC010000147.1:0-3075 GCA_038894115.1 Candidatus Woesearchaeota archaeon
GTGGCAGGCCTACTTTTAGTGGCTGCCAAAACGGAAAATTCCAAGGCATAATCAAATAAATTGTTCCTAAGGGTTCATACACAATTTTATGCTCTAGGCCACCAGCATCAACAGATTCTTCAGCAAGCCACTGCTCACCTTTTTCTACCAAGACCTTTGCAAGCCAGGCGCATTTTTCTACTTCTGCAATCCCTTCTTTGAGCACTTTGCCCATTTCTTTTGCCATCATCGTAGCATACGCCACTTTGTTTTTTTCAAGCACTGCTGCCAGGGCAAGAAATCGTTTTTTTCGCTCTTCAAAACTTGTCTGTTTCCATCTTTGGTGTTGTTCATGCACCGCTTTTGCAATCCCTAAGGCTTCGTTAGCGTCCATCAAGGGATAGGTTGCAAGGGGTTTTCCTGTTGCAGGAGAAATGGTAGTAATCATGGTTTCACGCACGTTTTGCTTTTGCTGTTATTTTTTTGTAGGTTTGCTTTTGCATTTTGTATGATGCCTTCTGCTTAGGGATAGCTACGCGTATGACAATATAAAGCTTATGGAATCAGGAATTTTCTCTCTTTCTCTTCTTTTAAACCACATTTCTTACCTTGTATTTTCTTTGGCGATGTTTTAGTTTTGAACTTTTTCATAAGTTTTAAATAAGTTTTAAATATCACATTCAATTAATGGCTTCATATAAACTCTTCTTTTATCTTTTCCTTAGTGTAAGTTTTTTTCTTGCTGCTTGTTCTTCTTCCCACACCACTGCTAATGCAAATTCGCATGAAGCCCATGGCTTCCCTCCAACGTTGCATCAGCATCACCCAACAATCTTATCAGAAGAAATGTTTTTAGTTGAGATGATTCCTCATCATCAAGAAGCAATTGATACTTCACGAGTTATGCTTACAGCAAGCAATCCCCAGTTACGTGCATTAGCACAGCAAATTATTACTGCTCAAGAAGCAGAAATTGAGCAGATGGAGACTTGGCTTAAAACATGGTATCCTTCTTCTTCCTACCAGAGCAAGTATGTGCCGATGATGCCTGATTTATCAAAACTTTCAGGTGTCAAGCAGGAGGTTGCCTATCTTACAGGTATGATAGAACATCATCGTGCAGCTGTTGAGATGGCAAAGCAAGTGCAAGCACTTCCTTTTGTAAGGCAAGAAATACTAGTACTTGCGGATGCGATTATTGCA
Organism: Candidatus Woesearchaeota archaeon; assembly: GCA_038894115.1. Lineage (GTDB taxonomy): Archaea > Nanobdellota > Nanobdellia > Woesearchaeales > JAWAQC01 > JAWAQC01. Next base: position 1,183 of record JAWAQC010000147.1, read on the forward strand.
GAACAAGAAAAAGAAATCTCCTTAATGGAAAGTATGCTTCTTTCATATAAAACATCCTAGGGAAAAATAAAAAGGAAAAAATAAAAAAAAGAAAACTAACTCTTGTTTCTTTTACTTCCTCATTGTTTGTCGTTTGTTTTGGTTCTTTTTCTTCATTCCTTACCCTAAGCCAAGTTCTTGCTTGATAGCATCTGCTTTTGCTGTGTTGCCCTCAAGGTTTGCTTTGTGCAGCTCAGCATATTTTCCAAAATTTTCTTTGGTAATCACTTGAAACATTTTGCCGTTCATGGGCAAATTATTCTCTTTTCTAATCTTTATCCAGGTGTCATAATCCTTTGCTTCTATGGCTGCTTGTAATTGCTGATGCACCTTAGGGCTATAATTTGGGCCTTTTGTTTGGGGATCTCCTTTGTAGGCATAGCCAATTCCTACAAGTCCAATCATACTGATTACTGCTACTAATAAAATCCCTATTACTACTTTCTTTTTGATGTCCATGTTTCTTTCACCTCTTGTACTAAAATCTTTGTTTTAGTACTGTTTTACGTTTTGTTGGTACTGTTTATGGCTGAAACCATATTATTATTTTGCTGAAACTATCTTTCCAAATTTTGAAACTAGGCTACTTCATTCTGAATTTGATTCATAATCTTTAAAAAGTGTTTGTATTTCCAGTTTGTCATGAGCGCCTCTCTTTTTACGATCAAGAAAAAATTTTTGATTGCTGGATTATTGTTTGTTAGTTTTTTTTATTAGTAGGAAGTGTGGTTGTTTATATTGATAAGACCAAAGAAGTACGGAGGATTAGTCCTCTTGAACTTGAAAGCATGCAAAAAGAGCAGATTATTCAGATGCTTTATGAGCGGCAAGCAAACAAAGCAATCCCTTTTTATTATTTTATCCCTCTTTTTGGTTTTTTGGGATTGTTGTTGGTACTGCCATCTATTTTTTATTAACCAGTGATTTAGAAAAAAAAGAAAAAATCATAGCCATGAATACAGAAATCATCTTAAAGCCTCTCTCATCTGAGGAGCGTAAGATTATTCATAAGCTTGTAGAAAATGGGGGGGAAAGTGCAGCAAATTGAAATTACTTATCTTCAGGGTTTTACCAAAGTAAAAGCCCATCGGATTCTAGAAAAATTACTTCAGCGTGGGGTCATCACAAAAGAAACCCTTGGTAAAGTGAATCTTATTAAATTCATCCAGAACTCTACGAAATGTTGAAAGGTAAATCGTAACAATCAGCCTAGCCAAGATAGGGGGCTTTTTGTGCTTTTATACTCAAGAGTGTTAGGAGCGTTTTTACTGGTTAATCATTATCCACTCTTGGTGCAAGGATAAAGGTCATGACCAAGCGGTCAATATCTTTAAATTCCATGCGCAAGGGATAATCGTTGCTAAACTGCACTGTGGCTACACTTGCAAGCTTGGTTGCGGCAATCATTTTTTTAAGGTATTCAATAGAGTATCGTGCTTTGAGCGTTTCTTTTCCAGTGTACTCTATTTTTGTCTTTTCATCTGAAGGGATTTCAATTCTTGCCTTGGACATATCTGCTTCAGCTTCAATCGTAAGTTTTTCTTTTGAAAGTAAAAATGCGACAGATTCAGCAATGATATCTGCATCTTCAATCGCTTCAGCAAGATGTTGGGATGCTAAGGTAATACTTCCTGCAAATGTCAAGTTTGGAACTTTTTGGACTTTTTCTTCAAAATCAAGTAGTGGAAGATAGTATGTTTTTGTAGTAGCACTTCGCATCGTGATCTTAAATCGATTATCTTCTAATTCTAAAATAAGGATATCAGAGCTCTTGGCACGCTTAAGAATCTGCTTAAAGAGGCTTAAATCAAGGTTAATATCAGTTTCTTTTGGAACATCGTACTCAACAAAGGT
>JAWAQC010000148.1:0-3035 GCA_038894115.1 Candidatus Woesearchaeota archaeon
AGCGGTAAGTGCTGCACCGATGAAAAGATAGGTATGGAAGCGTTCATTAGGTAAGAGCCAAGGTCCAACAATAAAGGTGCCAAGCACAAATGGTGTGATAACTCCAACAATTGCTACAAGAAATGCTCGTAGTCCTACTTTTGCCATATCTTTAATATTAGATTCTAATCCAATTTGAAACAACAGAATAACCACTCCTAATTCAGCAAGGAACGCTATAATAATATCATGTTTGATTGGCTCAAAAAATCCAAATCCAAGAAGAACAAGGTTTCCCAAAAGTACACCAGTAAGTAATTCCCCCAGCACGGCAGGTTGTCCAAACCGCTCAACTAAACTTGAAAGTTTTGCTCCAAGAAGCAGGATAACAATAAAAAAGAAGGTTAATGCAAAGCCTTCATGTCCGTTTCCATGACCATTGCTTTCCTGACCAGATACTATTGTGCTATAAAAAATCGTTACAATACTTGCAAACAGCAGCAAGGTAAAAAGATAATACCAGATATTTTTATCGCGTTGCATAATAGCTCTCTTGGAATTTTGTAATCTTTTATAATGCTTTACTCTTTAGTATCTATAGTTTTTCTTTACCTTTACTATTTTGCTAGCCTTATTTTTAGCAACTATTGCTCTTTTTCAACCCTTTAATTATTCCCTTATCATTTCATACCTTTTTAATTAGTCATTACTTTGTGTATGTTTTTGTATGTTTTTTGATTATTTAGGGATAAAGGTATGAATGCTTTTTAGACTACAAGTAGAAATTCCCCTTATTCTTCCCATTCTATGACTGTGTCCATACTCTCCTGACCGCAGTACTAAGCTTCAGTAATACCAAAAGATAAATAAAGTAAAACACACTAAAAAAATAATTATGGGGATTTTTGATCAACTACCACAAGGACAATCACCGCCATCATTAAATCCAGGAATTGCAGGAGCTACTCAGCAGCAGCAATCGCTAGGATCTTTAAATCCCAAAGAAAAGGCTCTTATGGATAAATTGGGTGAACTTGGAACTCGGATGCGTCTTTTAGAAGAACGGTATGCAACACTGCGCAAAAAGACTCAACTTACAGAACAATCCTTGATTCATTTTGAAAAAGATATTAATGATGAGCTCAAAGCTCTTAACGAGCAGGTTGGTGAATTTAAGCGTGATATTCATCAGCTAAAAGAAAAAGTTGAAATTTTGCTGGACCAGCTTAGTGATTATGCTCGTGACGATGATGTTAAAATCATTGCAAAATATCTTGAATTGATTAATCCCTCCGCGTTTGTCAGAAAAGACGAAGTCATGCAAATTATTAATCAAGCACTTACTTACAGAACCCAAGGGCCAAAGTCATAGGAATTATATTTTCCTTGTTCCTAGGGGTTTTTTATACCCTCCTCTACCTACCATCCTTACCATTATTACGATAGCTAATTATTATATATTATTCTCCTTGCCTTTGATAAAAACATGTTTGATAAGAAAAACATCAAAAAAACAAAAGGTTTAAAAGAGAGAAAGGTTATAAAGGGTAGCGTTAAAACTGTTATGAACCTTTTGGTCATTGATGGTTTATAATACCTTTAATGATTTAAAAGGTATTTGTCTTTTTATCGTATAGGGGTGATATCTCATCGCGTTTATTAATTTTGGCAAAAAACCTGACAAAATGCCAGAAGGACTGCCTCCTCCTATAGGAACAGAAACTGCTCCTGTCGACCATCCTTCATATGGATCACCAGGTATGATCCCTTTGGACTTGGTTATTTCAATGCGTAACCAAGGGCTTACACCTGACCAAATCGTTCAGACCTTGCAGCGCCAAGGATTTGATCCACACCAAATTTATGATGCCCTCAATCAGGCGTCTATAAAAACCGGAGTTGATACTGTTCCACCCCATTATTTTTCACCAGGGGAGTATCCCAGTAACCCTAATCCTATTGCTACTGACGCTTTTGCTCAACAACCTTCTTTTGCGTCTCAGCATCAAGCTTCTGCACCTCCGTTTTCAATGTCACCACCACCCATGGGATTTTCACAGCCTGGTGTAGATGTATCATCTGCAGGCATGCCCTTTGACCGCATTGAATCGATTGCAGAAGCAATTGTTGATGAAAAATGGAAAGAACTGACACGGGCTATTGAGAAGATGGTCGAATGGAAAGATAAAGTTGAAAACCGTCTTGCTGCAATGCAGCAGCAGGTTGATGATTTGCGTGAGAATTACAAGACCCTTCATCAAGGTGTGCTTGGAAAAATTGGAGAATATGATAAACACATCACCGATTTAGGTGTTGAAATTCGGGCAATGGAAAAGGTATTCAAAGAAGTGCTGCCAACCCTCACTGATAATGTTAATGAACTTTCTGAAATTACCAAATCCCTGCGCAAGACATTATAGATTGGTTATTCCTTTGTATGTGTTTTCCTTGGCTTTACTTTTCTTTTAGAACGTTTTTTGTTCATTGCCTTTTTTATTTTGTTACTTTCCCTTTATTTTTTCTTTTGTTCAGTATGGTTGTTATGATTCTTTTTTATCGTTTACCTTTTTTTATCTTACTTCTTTTACGCTTTCTTTCTTAGGTTTGTCTTTAGCCTCATTTGCAAGAAGCTCTTGTTTTTTTGCTCTTCCTTGGTTAAACCCACCAATCCCCTTGTTTTGGACAACTCTATGGCAAGGGACTTCTGGAAAAAACGGATTGTTTTTGAGTGCTTGTCCAACCGCTCGATATGCTGTTGGTTTTCCTATGGCTTGCGCAACTTGAGCATAGGTCATCGTGGTTCCAGAGGGAATCGTATACACCACATTCCATACTCGTTGGTAAAACGTTTGTTGCCGGATGATGGAAAGAATTGCTTGAGCATTTTTTTGGAGGGTTGCTCTCTTTTTTTTGATCGTTGCGTTCGTTGCCTTTTTTGCAATCGCGTGATGATATGCTTCGAGTGCTTTTTTGTATTTTCCTATGGTTTTAATTAAGATGGCTTTTGGATACCAGACTGCTTTTGCTCGTGCAATTTGTTGCATTTGCTTTGAACA
>JAWAQC010000149.1:0-2991 GCA_038894115.1 Candidatus Woesearchaeota archaeon
CAGCCAGCATCGTAGTTGCTAGCGCAAGCACCCGCTCCTTTCGTCTGGCAATGTATACTGTGGTTTTCACTTTTGTTGGTCCCCCCGGATGGGGCAGGTCCCCCTACTGCATTGCAATGCAATCACTCCTGTCGCTCTCTTGATGCTGGTTACATTGTTTTTTTACGAGTTTTGTTTTCTTTGTTTTTTTTACACTTTTTTTCATAGACTTTTACTATGCTTTATGGTGTTTAATTAGTGCAGCAAGGACATCAGATTTTGCAATAATACCAACTACTTTTTTTTCTTTTTCAATCAGCACAATTGGCCAATATTGCAACAAATCTTTTACCATTTGCAGCGGTGCATCAGCAGGTACAAGGGGTGGTGGTGAAAGCATCAGGTTTTGGATTTTTGCTTGGGGATTGTTGTTTGCCCATGCCTCTAAGAGTGCACGCTCAGTAATCAAGCCAACAACCTGATCGTTATCCAGGACAGGCAGCTGGGAAACATTATACTTGCGCATCAAGGCAATTGCCTGGGTTGCCGTTGCTTTTTTGGAAACTGCGATAATCTTTTTTTTCATAATATCCTGCGCTTTGATGGCTTTTTGCTGCATGGTTTGCTGCAAGGTATCAATGATCTTTTTTGCGTTGGTATATGAAGGGTCAAGCCTTCCCGACTCAATTTTTGCAATGAGTGATTGGGAAACACCACTGTGTTGTGCAAGCTGTTTTTGGGTCATTCCAATTTCTTTTCGTATTTGTTTAATATGTTTAAGGTCAAGCTGCATTCTTTTTCCCTACCTTGTTTTTTATCTATGCATTCATTGTTCGATTGTTGTATTCGTAAAATTTTGTTTCCTGAGCATATCTTGATGTTTTAGCGTAGTGATGTAAGAATTGCCGGGAACACGCTAAAGTGTTTTCCGCAGTACACACATCGTTTTTGTTTTTTTTCTAATGATTGTTCTTTTACCCCTCCTTTTTTTTGGCTTGGTTGCGGTGCGTACCGCATCCTGTTTTTGCAGTGTGGGCATTGAAGCAGGAAAACCATTTTTTCTTTCTTGAGATTGGTATTGCAGTGATTGGTATTTCAGTTATCTTTATTGTTTCTGTATATGCTATTCTTGCTTGTTTTGCTCTTGCTGCAGTAGTATTTGTTCTTCGTCTTGTGGGGTGTGGGTTTGCTGATTGTAGACTTGTTCTCCTGCCGCAATGGTCTCTTCTTGGATTTTCTTTTTCTTTTCTGGCAGCAAGCTTTGGAGATGTTGCTTAAGCTGGTCTTTGTTGATATCAAAATACTCATAAAATTTTTGGGTGATCTTCAGCAGCCTTGTTCTGCCATATTTTTCACTGGTGATAAATCCTTGCTCCTCAAGGGTTTTAATATGCTGATATGCCTTGTTGGTGCGCACCCGAATAACTTCTGCTTGGGTTACAGGCGCTTTCCAGGCAATGACTGCCAAGGTTTCAATTTCGGTTTTTGGCAGTTCGGTTTGGGTTACTAAATTCTCGACAACTGGAACATATTTTTCTTTTAAGGTTAAGCGCCAAAGCCATTGGTCTTCATCAAGCAAAATGAGCGGCTCATGCTGATTGGTGTTATATTCTTGCTGGAGCTCTCGCAACGCAAACAGCACGGGCCGTAGGTCTCTTTTTTTTACTAATTTCGTAATATCCTCTAAACTTAATCGCTTTCCGGATGCAAATAAAATTGCTTTTAACTTATTTTTTAATTCTTGGCATGCAGCAGCATCTTTAAATAAGTCGGTTTTTGTTAGTGATGAAAGATCAGGAATTGTTGGCTTTTGTTTCGTTGGTTCCTGGATTTTTTTGTCGTGTTTTTTGTCTTCTTCATCTTCCCCATGTTCTTCTTTATTCTTGGGTGTTGGTATTTTTTCCTGCTTTTTCTCGTCTTGTTGGAGAGTATCCGTTGGGGAAGGTTGTTGGTTGGTTATGGGGTGTTGTTTGCTGGTATTCTTACGCTGTTGCTGGGGCACTGTTGTAAGCGCACGAAGTTCTTCTTGTGATTGTTGCTGGGAATCAAGCATTTCGTTTTTTGGCATCCTTACTTTTCACCCACTTTTAACCTACCTTTTCCCATAAGCAGTTTTTTCAAGGTGTATTCTTTTTACGGTGTATACTCTAGGTTTTCTTTTTTTCTTTCTTTGATTTTTTTCTTTCGTTGCTGTTCTGTTTTTTTCTTCTTTTTCACTGTTTTTTTCTTATTTTTTGTTATCCTCTTCGTTCTCTTGTGGTTGTTTTTGTTGTGTCTGTTGGGCAGGGTCTGCTTGCTCTTTTTGCAGGCGCTCAACATTAAGGCTGTAAAGAAAAGAAGGTGGATTTTCTACAGACTTTGGCTCTGCTTTTTTGATAACATAGTTTTCTTTGATGAGTTGCTCTACAATTTTACTTAGGCCTTCCTGCTCTACTCCTACTAATTTGCTTAATTGCTCAAGACGCATTGGTCGCTTGCTTAATGCGACAATCACTGCATTTTTAACAACCACTTGCAGGGTGCTTGCAAGCTCTTTGTTTTCAAACAGTGTCTCTTGGTAGGCCTTGTTGAGGGTGTGTAATTTTAGTGCAAGGTCATTAAAGAGCTCATTGGCTTGATGTAGGGGCATACTCATCGCATCTGGCTCAAGAAGTTCAATATGTGATGGAAGGTACAGCATGGCAAAGTCAAGGAGGGTTTTTGGGCTGTCAAACCAAATCCCCAGTTCAAGAAAACTTGAAAAAAGTTCATCCTCTTCTTCTTTTGGTTCGGCAATGTATTCTTCAACAACATGCAGTTGGGGATGCTCTTTGAGTTGCTGCAAGAGCTTGTCTCGAGTTTCTTCAACATGCTCTTTGGGTCTTCCAAGCACTTCAAGCACCACTCTTGCAAGGATATACTTTGCTTCTTTTTTTTCAGCATGACTTAATGATTGTATTGATTTCATGGTATTTCCTCGTTATCTTTTGCACTTTGTCATCAGCTGTAGCTTTTGGTTTTTCTGTTCCCTTT
>JAWAQC010000150.1:0-2953 GCA_038894115.1 Candidatus Woesearchaeota archaeon
TCCTTTTGGGAATTCATAGAGCAATAAAAACACTTCTTTTTCTTGTCTGCTTAGCTCTGAAAATTGTGGATATTGGTTTGGGTGTTCTGCATGCATCCTTTTCGTTGGTTGGAAGATTGCAGCATCTTGCATTCCAAGGAGCAATTCAAGTTCATCAAGTCTGCTTGTTAATTTCTCAATTTTTTCTTTTACGAGTTCAACTTGTTCATGCACATATTGAATCTCGTTGGTATTTTCATTAATTGCATCTAAATGTTCTTGTAATTCTTCTTTAATTAAAGAAAATGCTTGTTTTAGTTTTTTTTTATTAACTGAAGTAGCGTTACCACTATCTTGATTCTTAAACAACCGTAGAATGGCTCATCACCCCCATTTTTTGAAGCAGGGTTTGTCCTTATAAATTTTTTGCTAGTAGAAAAAATAGATTTTTTTTCATAAGAACATTTGTCTATATTTTTCTTTTTCTTTCTATACGTTAAATCTAGTTTTTTTACGCATAGTATACTAAAATCGTGTTTTTCAATTTTATTCTGGAGTGATAAAAATTCTTTATTTTTTTTGTAATTTTGCTATTGGTGATACGCTTTTTTTCGTCGCAGTTGTTTACTTTTTCGTCTATAATTATTTTTTTGTTGCTTTGTTTTTTATGTTTTTTGATTATATTTTTTGATTTTCCTCCACGCTTTCTTTTCTTTGATATTATCCTTCACATTTTTATTTTTGTTTTTGTCTCGTTCTGTTTGGGAGGCATTAACCAGTATCTTTAAATAATGCCACTGCTTTCTTCTTTTACGCAGAGCACCATGGTTGAACGTAGCACCGCTTATCTTGTCTCGATTGAAGAACTTATACAGGCATCTGGCAAAGTAGTGGAGCAGCAGGGTGTTGTCTCGCTAGTGATTCGTGGAAATTCTGTTTCACGAGTCAATGTTGTTGGAACTATCACTCAACTTGAGCTATCAACATCCCAGGCACCCTCCCGCATGACCCTTGATGATGGTACTGGTAGTATTTCTGTGCTTTCTTTTCAGCAACCCTCTGATTTCCATCGTTTTGCACCTAGCGATCCTGTATTAGTGATTGGTAGAATTAGGCAATATCAGCAACAACTCTATCTTATTGCTGAAATCATAAAAAAACTTTCTTCGCCAATTTGGTTCCTTGTACGAAAAAAACAGCTTGCGTTGCTTCAGCAGGATGCTTCTCAAGAAACAACCTCTTTAGCATCCTCTATGCCTGGTTTTTCTTCTGGAAATGCTTTTGTTGGCACTACAGCATCTTCAGTTCCATTACAAGCTGTAACCCAAGAACTTTTTTCTTCAGCTGATGAGCTTCAGCCATTGCCTTATCATACACCTTCATCAGGAATGCATCCTCACTCTTTTATGGACCAGGAAGAAGATCTTTCTGTAAATCCCTCAATCTTTGGTTTACAAGAAGTAATACTTAAAACCGTCAATTTCCTTGATAAAGGGATGGGGGCACCACTTGAACAAGTGTTAGCTATGGTAAACCATCCTGATGCAGAACGCTTAATTACCCTTATGCTTAAGGAAGGAGATTTATATACCAATAAACCTGGATATCTTAAAGTTTTGTGACACCCAAGCGTCTAGGATTTTACTTTTTGTTTTGGTACGTAGCTTTTTGTTTTAGGACGTATCTCTTTTACATGGGAGTATTTAGCAGCAGTATTTATTATGTTTTATTATGAAATCACGAAATTATAAAATCATTATGGCATTATGAAATCACTTCCTATCTGCTCCACTGTTGCAGTTTTATTGTCTTTTGTATTATCTTTTGTAGTAATGCTCCGTATTTAAAATCATGTGAAGGCAAATGGTACATTTTCTTCATCTAGCAGATTGCCATCTTGGAGGATGGCGAGAAGAAAAAATGCGGAATTTACCAACAAAGGCGTTCAGCTATGTTGTTGACTATGCGCTCCAAGTTAAGCCTGATTTTCTTGTGCTTGCAGGTGATTTGTTCAACACCTCCTTGCCTCCGTTAGACATTCTTAAAGATGCAACAGTACTTCTTAAAAAACTTAAAGACCATGGGATCCCTGTCTATTGTATTGCTGGGTCTCATGATTATTCTCCTACAGGCAAGACCATGCTTGATGTGTTGGAAGAGGCAGGGCTTTGTATCAATGTGATGAAGGGAAAGGTGGTAGGCCAAACCTTATCACTTTCTTGGACAAAGGATCCTAAAACAGGAGTTTTGCTTACTGGAATCTTAGGGAAGCGGGGCATGCTTGATAAGCGATACTATGAGGTTCTTGATCGTGAAACGCTTGAGCGCCAGGAAGGGTTTAAGATTTTTCTTTTCCATACAAGTCTTTCTGAACTTAAGCCAAAAGAACTTTCTGAAATGGATGCAATGCCTATTACACTTTTTCCTAAACACTGCTCGTATTATGCCGGCGGTCATGTGCATATCCTTGGCAGTTGGCAGCATCCTGATTATCCATTTGTGTTTTACCCTGGTCCAACGTTCCCAAACAGTTTTTCAGAACTGGAAAAGCTAGGTGGAGGCGGCTTTCTTGAGTATAAGGATGGTGCTGTTGTGCGTCATCGAATACTCCTAAAGCCAGTGCAAGCATTTGTTCTTGATTGCACGCATAAAACTCCTCTTGCGATTAATGCGCAACTTGCTCAGATCGCAGCATCGGCTCAGGTCGCTGATGCAATTGTTTTACTACGGCTTACTGGCACCCTTACAGAGGGTTCATTGCAAGACCTTGCTCTTGAAAAATTTTCGAGTACACTTCTTCAAAACGGTGCGTATGTCCTGTTACGAAATACTGCTGGTCTTTTAACCAAACCTATGGAAGAAATTATGTCCTCTTCCCTTGATAAAGATGCATTAGAAGCGCGTTTGCTGCAGGACCATTTAGTCGGCACAGTTTCAGGGTTTTCTTCGCAAGAACAGCTTCGTGTTGCCCAAG
>JAWAQC010000151.1:0-2926 GCA_038894115.1 Candidatus Woesearchaeota archaeon
AAGCAATCACTGGATATCATGCGCTTGATCTTGCCTTTACCCTCTCCTCAGCTATGCCTGTCAAAGAACTCTATGCAGTAAAATTACCGTTACCCAACCATGATGCCTCACTTCAGTTCAGCATCGATACTAATAAAAGTATTGTCTATGTCAAAAAAGGGTTTTTGGGCATTGACGGTATTGTCAAAAACAGTTACCGATTTGTCTATAATCAGCATCTTTATCCAACCATCCAAAAAAACAAGTATTATTTTTCAAAGCATAAGCAGTCGCTGGTGTTTGGTGCCTATACACTTCAGCCAAATCCCTGTCCCACCATGAAACTCCCAAAACCGACGACATTTTTTCTTTTGCAAAAAAGCAAAGACAGCAAGGAGGATAAGCAAGTTATCACGCAGTTTTCCTCAACCCTTAGTTCCTTTGGGCTTTCGGCAACTATCGTTGAGCAACGGCTTTCTCCCATGACGTTTGTTATTGAGTACAGCAGTAAACCTGCAATTTACTATCATTATCGCAACACGACGGCTGCTGTAGCAGCATGCCAGCTTGCTGCATCAACAGAGCAGGTTGTTGCATTGCCTACCAATGCAATACATCAGGAGGATTTGCTTTTTGCTCTGCCAGCTGAGGATGAGGCAACGCTCAAAGCCCTTGCCAAAGCAATGGGGTCGCATTTGCGATAGCATTTCCAATACCCCTTATCCTCGAATTGTTTATTAAAATCACTTGTGTTCATTAAAATTCCTTGTGTTTATTAAAATCGCTTGTTTGAATCTACCTGTGCATGATGTGGTTGTCATGATGAATCTTCAACCCTTAGGGATTGCATTGAGGAAGTGTATTGCCTTTCTTCTTAGAGGAGGCAAAGCTTGTTATCCTTCTCCTTACTTTTGCTCTCTCCTGCTTCCTCATCGACCATTGCACCGTGCAATGCGCCGCAAAGCGATGATTATTTTAACCGTCTGGTTTTTGGTCATCGGGGTTATTGGGTTAGTGGTAATGATTGGGCTAATTTTTTATTTGCTCTATACCCTTAATTTTTTTGGCTCGTATGCATTACATTTTCCACAATCCTATGAAGAATCTGTCGTCTTTACTGCTGCCGAATCTTGTTTTTCCTACTACGATCCCACCATCCAACGTTGGTATCCCTCGCTGCTTGATGCACGGCTCGTCAATGACGGAAACCTAACAAAATGTATCGGCAGTGCGTATGGTGTTAAGGCTGTGCTTCGGGGAAATGGAATTGCAGCTGAGGCAAAAACTCCTGGCTGGAAATCCGAGGACAGTGCTAAAGCATTGCCTGTTATTGTGTATGACCCTATTGCCAAGACCCGAACAAAAGCTACGCTGTATGTAAGCCTTACGCTTGAAGCGTATGAAGCGCCATCCTCCTAAGCTTCCTAGAGCATCCCCTACATAAAGCATCCCCTATAGTATCCTATTCAAAAATCATAGTATCCAAAAAAACCATCCAAGACGGCGATCTCCATGAAATTACTAAAGAGGTCTGTTCCCTTTTCAAAACTTCAGGGTTTCAATCCTATTCAAGGAAAAAAAGCTCTCGGCGATATTATTTTATCTCTTGTCTTTTTGGTCATTGTCATTATCGTAGGAATCGTTGTGCTCGTTGTTGCAGTGATTAACACGACTAAAAATCTTGACCATATTTATGATTTGCAGGCAAGCCAGCTGACTGCAAGCAAGTCTCTTGCAAAATTTTTGTCCTCCCCTGCATCCTACCAGGGCATTCCTATGACCACAGCTGATCTTATCCTTATTTTGTATTATGATGCGCGCGGCCCAGCAGTAGAAAAGCCAACAATTCCTGAGTATGGGCAACTCAAGAGCAAAGCGTTTTTTGATCCGCTCTATGAGAATACTGATGCGTCCTATCGTCTTATTTTTTATGAACGAAAAGGTCAAACCAAGCTCATGCTCTACCAGCAGCAAGGCTCTGCATTTAACACTGATCGGGTGTTTGAGATCCATACCCTTACCTTTACCCTACCGCATCTTGAAGATACTGAGCTCATCATTGCTTTTGAAGAGTCAAGGGAATCCTAAGCGTTGTCTGTGAAAACAATAGCCTATTAAAATATAAATTCCATATCACAAAAACCCCTGTCACAAAGCAGGTTAGTTTAGAAACCTTATTTTAGGTATTTTAGGAAAATTGGGGCTCTAAACACCCTGAGTGATTATGAGTGTTTGCTCTTTCCTTAACGATACGGAGCAATGTTTACCATGGCAATCACAATCAAGCTTTTTGAAATGAAGCAGTTTTTTGAAATGAAGCGAGGAAAAAAGAACATGCACGAGTGCGGGATGCAGCAGGTATCAGTCTTTCAAGGAATCGCATATCGCCAGCCTACAGTTCTTTCGCCACGTCTTAAAAAAGCAAAAGCAAAACCACTTCTCTTTTATCAGCATCCAAGAGCCTCAACTAAGGCATCCATCTTTATTTTTCTTTTGCCTGTCGCATTGCTGATCGCATTTCTTATTGGGATGAGCGCAGTTTCAGAAAAACTTAAGTTTGATCATCCTGTAGGGAAAGCAGGAAGCACGCTCCAGGACCATGCAACCATGCTTGAGCTTACTCAGATTCATGACGATGCACTCTTTCGCCAGGGCTTGTTTGCCTTGCGCAGCGAATTTTTTATACAGGGTGCATTCCATCAGCAGCCTGAATGTGGAAGTTATGCAGGCCACCCTTTTTATTTGTATGCTGGGATGTTATGTTTGCCTACCCAGCAGCAGGAATTTTCTCTTGCTGCTCAAGACCAGTTGCCTTCGTATTTGCCCGCATTTGATTATCGCATCGTTAGTGTTAATGAATCCGACCGTGCCTTGGTCTATGCAATTACTAAGAAGAGAAGGACATTGACGACAGGGGAAAAAACCATTGACCTTGAGGGAAAGGAAG
>JAWAQC010000152.1:0-2910 GCA_038894115.1 Candidatus Woesearchaeota archaeon
GTGAATACCATTAGCTTCCTTTAGGTAATACATGGCTCTGGAGCAAAAGCAGAGGTTGCTAGCTTTTTTTACTCTCTTTGCTTCCTCATTACTCTTCTTTTTTCTTCCACTTTTGGCTTTTTCGAGGTTTAGCCTGTTGCTATTTTCTTAATACCAACCAAAGGGGTTAACGATAACCAGTGCTCCAAGAAGCAGTATCACCCCTACAAGAACGCACAGCTGGATGGCATTTACATTTTGGCATGGCTCTTTTTTAATAACCTTACATACACCACCAGGGCAGTACTGTGCTTTTTGTCTTGTTACTTTGTTATACATTATGCATCCTAAACAAATACCAAATGCTGTTTTAAAAAATAAGAGGGTCAAACAAAGGATGCAAACAAAAAGGTTCACAACACTGCGCACATCAAAAACAACGACAATAAAAAACATGGTCAGTGCAAGAATAAACTCTATAGTCCATGCAAAATGTTTTTGTGCAGCATCAACATATTCTACTTGTTGGTTTTGTACAATTATTCTTCCAAGAATGAGGCTTGGTGCATATTGTGGTGTAACCACAACCCGAATAAAAAATCCGCTAAAAAAAGAGTAATAAACCATTCTAAATAATTGAATCGTCCAAGCAGTACTGCTTGTAGAAAAGAAAAAAATGCACCTAGAAATAAAATTCCTGCAGCTGCTCGTCCTTCTCGCTCATTAAGAACCAGAACTTCATACCCATTTACTTTAAACCCAAATGGGTAGATTGAATACATAGCGGTGTGTAAACATGATGCCCTATAAAAAGGTAATGAAAATAGGTAATATATTCTTGTGTTTTTTATTAAGCTCTCTTACTTTCCCCTCTATTCAGTTACTGTCCTTTTAAAACTGTTAACACCTATTAGAAGAACATTTGATTATCAGTTTCAAATTTTTTTAAATATTGCTTAGTAAAGGAAAACCATGCTAAAAAAATAGCCCCGCCCGGATTCGAACCGAGGTCCTCGGATCCAGAGTCCGAGATGATTGGCCACTACACCACGGGGCTATCCTAGATACTTAGGTTGGGAAACATTAAGGGTGTTTATAAATTTTACGCAGGTAGAGTACTTCTTGTTCTTGATTGTTTTACTCGTTTATTTAAATTAGAGGAATATGTAATAAAAAAGATCTAGAACCAATAAAAAGTATCAAGTTCGTCTCATTAATTTAACAGATTAGCATAATCCCTTATTGTATGTTATATCAGCAGGCTTTAATACCGATGTAAATCCTCTTTGTTTTGAGCGTTTCTAAAAGGCAAACCTTTTTAAAGGCTTTTGGTATCCTTAAGGTTATGGGACATATTTTACGCACGAACATTTTAGGAAACCCTAATGTTGGATTGTTTGGGTTTGCTACAAATACCTACTGTTTGCTTGGAAAGGAGGTACCGCTTAAAATTGCTGAGCAAATCCAAGAAACGCTTCAGGTTCCAGTCTATAGAATTACACTTGCAGGAACCTCGCTTATTGGAGCGTTTGCATCTGGAAACAATACGATACTTCTTATACCAAGTATTGTTTTTCCCCAAGAACGTTTAGCACTTGACCACTTGGGCATTAAATATGCTGTTATCGATACCAAACATACTGCTTTAGGCAATAACGTACTTTGTAATGATACTGGATGCATTGTTAATAAGCATCTTGAAGCAAAAGCACTCAAAGAAATTGCACAGGCATTAAAGATTATGCCAAAACCTGCAGAGCTTGCTGATGTTGAAGTTGTGGGCGCAGTAGCTGCTATTACCCAACACTATGGGTATGTGCATCCGGGGATTAAACCTTTTGAAGAGGAGTTTCTTGCTTCAACGTTTAAGATCAAGATTACGAAAGGAACGGTTGGTCTAGGAAATCCTTTTGTCCATAGTGGATTGCTTGTTAATGCCTATGGGTTTGTAGCTGGTCAAACTACAACAGGTATTGAATTAACATCAATTGATGAAGCTTTTGGATTTTTAGAAGCAAAGAGTCTTAAATCAATGGTTTAACGCTCATTTTTACTTTTTAATCCCAACAACCAAAACATTATGCTCAAGAAGCAGAAGCCTCAACTTGCTATTCCTTTTTATTTTGTTTATCATTTATTTAGGGATTATGAATGTTTACGTATTATCCCTGAGTAATCGACCAAAACCATTGTATCTAATCACTATCTAATCACATCCGTATGCCTTATGAACTTTTATGCCATATAAACTTTTGTTGTAGAAAAAATGCTTGCTACGCTTAGGGTGATGGTTTCCTATGATCGAACAACAACTGGAAGAAAAATATTATGAATTGCAATGGTATGATGCTGAAATCAAGCGCATTGAAGGGCTGATTAAAGAAGTAGAGCTTCAACTCCAAGATGTCCAAGACGTTACGGGAAGCATCGACCAAATTAGTGCTCTTCCTGAAGGAACAAAAATTTTAGCTCCGCTTGCCAATGGTATTTTTGTTGAGGCAATCCTTGGCAATCCCAAGCGATTTTGGGTTAATGTTGGTAATCAAGTGGTTATCATCCAGCCTGCAGCAAAGACCCAGCAGCTCATGCAAGCCCACAGTAAAGAGCTTGAAACCCATAAGCACAACTTATTGGGGAAACTGACCTATTTGCTTGACCAAACAAAAAAATTAGAGCAGGAGATTGTGGCCCTCACAAGCCGTTATGAGCAAACCTATGGGCTTTCCAAAGCACCTACAACTTCGTATGAACCCTCTACGGTAAAAGGAAAAAAAGGTCCAAGCTAGAGCATTTTTTCTTTTCGTGGTGTATCTTGATGGGGTGGAGGCGAATTCCTGATGTTTTCCTTTCTTAAAGAAAAAGTAAGACAAACAATCCAGCGTTTTACCAAGACTGCTGAGGGGGAAGCAAAAGCAGCTCCTGTAGCTTCCT
>JAWAQC010000153.1:0-1694 GCA_038894115.1 Candidatus Woesearchaeota archaeon
TATAGTTTAAAAAAACAAAATATATATAAATTGAACGTTGGTTTAATTGTCATATTCGTAAACTAATTATCAAAAATTATAAATCTTAAAACTAAAAAATTTTATTTTTTTTAGATTCAGAGCAGCATTTTTTGCTGTACGATCAAAAAAGTGTTTTTTTCTTAGGTTAAGCTATGTTAAACTAGATTTGCATATCATTCCAATGTAAAAAAAAGAAAAAAATTGGTAAAAACTGTTATTGATAAAAAATAATGATAAAAAAATGTAAAAAAGTTGTATGAAAAACATCAAAAACTTACCTTTATGCTAATAAAACCATTTTTATAAAAAAATTGTTGTGGGAGGGGATAAAAAAATGCAAGAATTTATTACAAGTGCAATTGAACAGCAAAGCCAAATGGGCCAAAAATTTTCTGACATTAGGCACCAAGCGGTGATTAAGGTCATCGGTTGCGGTGGAGCAGGTAATAATATGGTTTCTTGGTTATATAACAAAGGAATTAAAGGAGCAGAAATTATCGCATGCAATACTGATGTTCAACATTTAAAAATGACTGATGCTGATAGGAAATTTTTGATAGGTAAGGATGTTACCCGTGGATTGGGGTGCGGTGGTTTTCCTGAAAAAGGAGAAGAAGCAGCACGAGAATCCTTAAGTGAATTAAAAGAAAGCCTGCGAGGAAGCGATATGGTTTTTGTTTGTGCTGGAATGGGTGGAGGAACAGGAACAGGCTCAGCACCTATTGTAGCTCAAGTTGCTCGTGAAGCAGGTGCAATTGTTATTGGAACCGTTACTATGCCTTTTAAAATTGAGCGTGCTCGCATTGATAGGGCTGAAACAGGCCTTATGAAACTAAGAAAAAATTCTGATACCGTGATTGTAATTGATAACAATAGACTTGTTCAAATTGCAGGAAATTTGCCAGTAAAGCAGGCATTTGCTGTTGCTAATGAATTAATTGCAACCATGCTTAAAGGGATAGTGGAAACAATAACTGTTCCAAGCCTTGTTAACGTTGATTTTGCAGATGTCAAAGCAATTATGACCAGTGGAAATCTTGCTGTAATTGGTGTTGGTTCTTCAGATACGCAAAATCGTGTAGAGGAGGCTGTTAAAGGTGCCCTCAAAAATCCTTTATTGGAAATCAGTTATGAAGGTGCAACAGGTGCACTAATCCACGTTGTTGGTGGTCCAGATATGACACTTGAAGAGATCAATCGGGTTGGTGAGTTGGTTACTGAAAGTATGGATGATGATGCAAACTGCATCTGGGGAGCCCGTGTTGATGATTCAATGAAAGGAAAACTGATGGTTATGACGATTATTACTGGTGTTAAATCCCCCTGGATTATGGGAAGGGCTGATGACAGGTTACTTGAACGATCAAAAATAAAGAATGCAGCAGTCTATGAAGAAGAATCAGACGACTTAAACATTGAAGTGATTAGGTAACAGCGTTTTTTTATCTTTTTTTCATATATTTTATGGTCTCCGTTCCCAAGGAGTTCTTTGCCTCTCCTAACACCCCCTAATAGACGGAGGGGCTACATTTTTTTATTCCTTTATTTTTTGTTTTCTTTTTTTATACTGCTACTTTCTTGCATTCATCTTTTTTTGTTAAGAAATTTTTAATGCTGATTTTTTTTAAGGTTATAACGCACTTTGCACTTTTGGCAATAGTATCCGTATTTAT
>JAWAQC010000153.1:1704-2910 GCA_038894115.1 Candidatus Woesearchaeota archaeon
TTTGGCATAAAATGCATCCTTTTATGATAATTTCTTTTTCATAGTGATGTCTTTGGACAACGCTTGCCAATTGATTAAGCTTTTCTTCAATACTCTGGGTTTGGTTTGTATGTTGGATGTGTTGGTTTTCACTAGAATTCTCCCAGCTATGAGTTTTATTATTCCCTTGATGTTTTAGCGTAGTTCTCTTTTCATTATTATTTCCATTATTATTTTGAATTCTTTGCTGGTGAATCTCCATTTTTTTCTTTACGTTGCTTGTTGTTTGTTTTTTTTTCGTAGTTTTCCATCTACTAAGCTATTATATTGATAAGATATTGATAAGAATTTATAGAGCAACTTTTTGTCTTATCCTTGTTTTCTGTTGCTTTATGCTCTTTTATTTTTTTAACTTTTAAAGGGTTGATTCTATCGTTTTCCTGTAGAACCAAATCCACCAGTGCCTCTTATTGTTTCACTAAGCTCTTGAACTTCTTCAACATCAACCGTGATGATAGGCATAATTAGCATTTGGGCTATTTTATCCCCTTTTTTTATTTCGATAGGTTGGTTTGAGCTGTTAAATGCTACAATCCCTAATTCACCTCTATAGGTGTATTCTATTACCCCTGCAAATGTTGTTAATCCTTGTTTAGCTGCTAATCCAGATCTATCCTTAATAAGAGCAACATACCCAGGATCAAATTCCATAGCAATCCCTGTTTTAAATGTATATCTCTCAGAAGGTGCTAAGATTTTATCTTCAATCGTATAAATGTCTAATCCTGCATCGCCAGGATGTGCATATTTTGGCAAAATCGCATCAGGATGCAACTTTTTTATTTTTAATTTCATTGTAGTTTCCCCTTTTTTACTTTTTATAAGCTTATTATTCTTATTCTTAAAGTTTTTTTTATTTGTTTACAATCAATATTTGCTACCCACTGGTGTTTGTTTTATTTGTTCTTTAAGCGTATTTATTTATTATCGCTTAGGCACCATAGGGTTACATTCAATACGATTACTAATATTTCAAAAATATTAGCAATATAAAACAAAAATAAAAGATGGCAAAAAAAACTTAATACAAACTAAAATAGGAAACCTTGTATTACAACTAAAACAACAGTTTTTATAAAAAGCTATTTATGAATTTTTTTGAAGTTTTTTCAATTTCTATAAAAAGTTTATTTTTTTGCTTTTTATCTAAATAAAAACTAAAACCTA
>JAWAQC010000154.1:0-2868 GCA_038894115.1 Candidatus Woesearchaeota archaeon
ATCAAGAAAGCGACTGGAGTTTGTGCTTTGCACTGCGATAGGGGGACCTGCCCCATCCGGGGACCAACAGAAGTGCAAAACGATGCGTGCATTGCCAGACGAAAGGAGCGGGTGCTTGCGCAAGCAAGCACGATGCTGCTTGTGGAAAGCAGCACGCATCGGCTTCGGCAACCACTTGCATGCTCCGTTAGGCCGCCACCCCCGTAAGGGACAACCCCCCGTCGAGCCGCATATCACTTCTCTGCCTTGTGCCTACGCAACCTTGATGCTTGCTGCACTTTGGGCAAAAGCAAGAAAAAAACTTTCAAAAAAAAGAATAAGCAGGAAGAACACCAAAAAAGAAAAAAATGTTGGTTGATGCATCGGAGCAAAAAAGTAACAAAAAAAACCATAACAAGCAAATTGCTATGGTGTTACTTGAATGCTACAGCCATCCGCCCATTGCCAGCAATACAGGAGCACTGACCAAGGCAACAATGCTCATCAATTTTATGAGAATGTTAAGGCTTGGGCCTGAAGTGTCTTTGAACGGGTCTCCTACAGTATCGCCAACAACAGCTGCTTTATGCGCATCAGAGCCTTTGCCGCCATAATTGCCTTCTTCAATGTATTTTTTTGCATTATCCCAAGCACCGCCAGAGTTTGCCATGGTAATTGCAAGCAATACGCCTGATGCCAAGCTTCCTGCAAGCAAGCCGCCAACAGCTTCAACACCAAACAACAGGCCAATAAGAACAGGGCTGGCAATAGCCAAAATGCCAGGCACAATCATTTCTTTTAATGCGCCTTGTGTGCTGATATCAACACAGCGTGCAGAATCAGGCTTTGCATTGCCTTGCATCAGCCCTTTGATTTCTTTGAATTGCCTGCGCACCTCTTTAATCATTTCATTGGCAGCCCTGCCCACTGCTTTCATGGTCATTGCACTAAACAGGAAAGGCAGCATTGCACCAATTAGCAACCCAATAATAACTTTAGTGTTAAGCAAGGAAAGGGTTGCTCCGGTTGCAACTGAAAATGCTGAAAACAAGGCAAGGGCAGTTAATGCTGCTGAGCCAATTGCAAAGCCTTTGCCCATTGCAGCAGTGGTATTGCCAACTGCATCAAGGGCGTCAGTTCGCTTGCGCACCTGTTTTGGCAGTTTTGACATTTCAGCAATGCCTCCTGCATTGTCAGCAACAGGGCCATAGGCATCAATGGCAAGGCTAATGCCCAGGGTTGAAAGCATGCCAACAGCAGCAATTGCAATGCCATAGAGGCCTGCAAAAGAATAGGCAATAAAAATGCCTGCTGCAATAACCAGGATAGGCAATGCAGTGCTTGCCATGCCTGTGGAAAAGCCTTCAATGATGTTTGTTGCGCTGCCGGTCACTGAAGCTGAAGAAATGTTTCTGACTGGCTTGTAATGCTGGGAAGTATAATATTCTGTCAATATTCCTATTAAAACCCCAACAACAAGGCCGCTGATAATGGCAACAAACACTCCTGCATAATTATCACCCAGCAGCCAAGTAGTTACAAAATAACTGCCGATAATGACCAGCAAACTGCTAACAATTAAGCCATTGCGCAGGGCGCTGTGAATTTTCTTTTCATCATCAGTCCTGACAAACAAAGTGCCAAGCAATGAAGCAACAATGCCAACGCCTGCAATAAAAAGGGGCAAAAGCAGGTATTGAGTTATCTGGCCTGGAAAGGTTAAAGCAAGGGCCATCGTGGCAATAATGCTTCCCACATAACTTTCAAACAAATCAGCGCCCATGCCTGCAACATCGCCGACATTATCACCGACATTGTCAGCAATAACTGCAGGGTTTCGTGGGTCATCCTCGGGAATGCCAGCTTCAACCTTGCCTACAAGGTCAGCACCCACATCAGCAGCTTTGGTGTATATGCCTCCGCCTACCCTTGCAAAAAGCGCAATGCTTGATGCTCCAAAACTAAATCCTAAAATCAGTTCAACAAGGTAAGGATTATCAAAAATGCCAAAAATCCAAGAAAGCGCGACAATGCCAAAAAGGCCAAGCATGACAACAGTTAGTCCCATAACTGCGCCTGAGGAAAATGCAATGCGCAATGCGCCGCTAAGCGAAGTTCGTGCAGCATGGGTAGTGCGAACATTAGCTTTAGTTGCAATATCCATGCCAACCCAGCCTGCGATTGCTGAAAACAATGCGCCTACAACATAGGCAACTGCGGTCTCAATGCGCAAGAAGTAGTAAAGCAAGAAAAAGATGACAACAATAAAAATTGCAAGAATTTTGTACTCGCGTTTTAAAAATGCCATTGCACCCAGATGAATTTGGTGGGCAATGTCTTTCATTTCTTGGGTTCCTGCTGATTTTTTAACAATAGAGCGGTAAAACCCAAGCACTGCAAGCAAGGTTGCAAGCAAGACAACTATTAATAACGATATTTCCCATATCATGGTAATATACCCCCTTGATTTAATTTGCCCTTGATTTGATTTGCTAAGGTATGGAAAGTTAAGGTATAAATAAGCAGGAAATTGCTAATATTGCTAATGCTTTAATGCTTAATAACTTTAATACTTAATAAAAAATAAAAAAGTTTAATAAAGTATGATAATATGTTTTTATACCCTTGTTTTGTATCTATTGTAAAGGGAAAAAACCTGTTGGTATATAAAGATTTCTAAAGACAAGGAAATAAGGAGAGACAAGGAAGTAAGGAGAGACAAGGAAATAAGGAGAGAGAAGGAAGTAAGGAGAGACAAGGAAATAAGGAGAGACAAGGAAGTAAGGAGAAAGAAGGAAATAAGGAGAGACAAGGAAGTAAGGAGAGAGAAGGAAATAAGGAGAGACAAGGAAGTAAGGAGAGAGAAGGAAATAAGGAGAGACAAGGAAA
>JAWAQC010000155.1:0-2867 GCA_038894115.1 Candidatus Woesearchaeota archaeon
TAGTTCTTGAATTTTTATCATAAATAAATCATCAGGAGAAGAATCATAAATCCAACCAATAGGGGATAAGACTCCCACCCTTAAGAGATATTTTCCTGATGAAAAAGTGTCAGCATTAAAACTACAAAATGTATCTCCTACCATTTGTAATGCTTGACAAAGCATTACCCATTGGTTTTGGGTTTGATTATAATACTCCACACGAAGTAAGGTATAAGGAATATTAGTAATCCTTCCTTTTACAGGGGTTATTCCTTTGACATAACCATAAGTGTCAGGCAACTCCACAACAATATTGTCAAAGATTACTAACCCAATATCGTACATAACACTTGTATTTGCTTTTACTATTAGTTTAATTGCAAATGTTCCTTCTGAAAAGTTAAGTGGAACATTTCCTAAAACACCATTAGTTACAGGATTTGTAAATTGCCCTAAATGGATCCACTGAGGAGTATTTGAAGAACCAATAAAAAAGTAATCGGTAAATGGGGCAATAGAGAGGTTATAATACAAAAAGCCTTGACCAAAAGCACTCCCATAGATGGTAAAATTTTGCATTTTGTCACTAGAATGAATTTTTGCAACAGGAGGGTTTTTTGTATTAATTGCTTTGAGTGCATTCACATTCCCAAATCCTACAATGGTATAAATATGCTCAGGTAAAGGTGAAGCAGTACTCTGAATCACTGTTTTAATGGTTTGAGGATCCCAAGAAGGGTTTTTTTGCTTTAAGAGTGCAGCAATACCTGCAACATGGGGAGTTGCCATACTTGTTCCTGAAATAGCAATGTGCTTATCTGAATTTAAGCAATGATAATTATTAAGTCAGTTTTCCCATTGTGCTGCGCAAATGTCCACCCCAGGTGCACTCACATCAGGTTTAAGGAGTAAATCC
Source organism: Candidatus Woesearchaeota archaeon (assembly GCA_038894115.1). Lineage (GTDB taxonomy): Archaea > Nanobdellota > Nanobdellia > Woesearchaeales > JAWAQC01 > JAWAQC01. The sequence goes on from JAWAQC010000155.1 coordinate 899, forward strand.
TCTTTTTGGAGGTGAGGATTATACCAAGAAACTGGCCCTTTGGAGCTAAAAAAAGCTGGGTTTAAATTTTTATCGGAGGCTCCAACCGTAATTGCATTTCTTGCAGTGCCAGGGGTTGTTATCGTCCTTAACCCCCAACGATTACCAGCTGCTACAACTGCGACAACACCATGATTGACAGCAGAATCAATTGCTAATGATACTGGATCATCTGGATGACCGCTGCGTCCACCTAAACTTAATGAAATAATATCTAATTTATCATTATAATTGCCATCACCATTAGGGTCAAGCGACCATTCAATCCCTTTGATTACACTCCACTAAGTGCCTGAGCCAAACCTATTTAAAACTTTAATACCATATAAGGTTGCGTCAGGAGCAACACCTTTTAAAAATCCATTGCCTGCTGCTATTGCTGCACAATGCGTACCATGGCCATGGTCATCCATAGGATCTGTGTCATTGTTAACAATATCATAACCTCCACGAACTTTGCAGCCAACACCATAGCACCCACCTAAATCCTCATGTGTATAATCAATACCAGTATCAAGAATCCCAATCGTAACATTTTTACCCGTTAAGCAGGGTAGTCCTGATTGCGTACAATTATTACCAAAGCGGTCAAACTTCCAGACTTTATCAGCTTGAATAAGAGGAACTGATTATGCAAGCTGAACTGAAACAACATAATTTGGCCAGACACTTTTTACCATTGGCAATGCAGCGATTTTTTCTAACTCTTGAGGAGAATAAAGAGCATCTTCAGAAAGAAGAATTGCTTTTATTGATTTGGTTGTGGTTGATTCAACTGCCTCAGAAAGACTAGCATGTTCTAAGGCATTGTCAACAGAGGCAAGTGCCTTAGAAAATAATTCGGGCGAGGAGACTTTTTTTTCATCAAAAACAACAATATAACCATCATACTGAGCATCGCTTGGTATGTTTTTAGCAAAATTTTTTTCTGGCTCAAATCCATAAAAATCGTTACTGCCAGAAAAGACACTAAGCTTTTTATCGTTGAAAGCAAAAGCATTGCCGCGCCTGTCTGTATCTTTAAGAAAGAGGGGTAAATCAAGAGAATCTTTGGTTTTTTCAAGGCCTGGATTAAAGGATGCTTGGTTTTTTGGTGGTGCAGCATGTTGTTTTAGCTTGGAAAGTTCGTTCATGTTTGTTATTGTTTTAAATGTTTTTGTATGTGCTGCGAAAGAATCGGCAGGAATAGTTGCAGGGCTTAAGCCTACTACCTTAGTATAAGATTTATTAGTCAAGAATGAAGAATAATTTACAGATGCTGTGTTGGAAAAAGGAGATTTATCATTTCCTTTAACTGTGCGAAGTTTATATTGATAAATATTGCCTGGCTCTACCAGCTTATCAATAAAAAAAAACGAACTTGGACCTAAGTGCTGGTAAAAAACATAAGGTCCATCATTTGTTTTTTTATAGAGTTCAAACCCGTCTTTTTCTGGATTTGCATCAATCCAGCGCAATTCTACTGATTTTGATGTGTTGGTAGTATTTGAGGGGAAAAAAGAACAATGATGATTAATGCAACGGTTAATGGTTGTTGGGTCATAATCATCGCAGTCATCATCAGTTAAACATTCAAGCGGCTCAAAAACGCAGCGCTTGTTTTTGCAAAGGTCGCGAGTGTAAGGATTATAATCATTGCAATCCTTGTTTGTTGAACAATGGATAGGCTTGTAGACGCACACATTCAGGATGCAGTATTTTTGGGTGTTAGGGTCATTGTCCTGGCAATCCTCTGCATGCGTACAATGGATGATTCGATAGACGCATCAGTCATAAATGCAAAGGTCATCTAGTATTGTTATCATTGCAATCAGCATCGTCACTGCAAAATTCCTGGCAATCCTGTGGGCAAATGAATTTTTCACCTGGCTCACATTTGTCATTGCCGCAAAGCGGCTCAGAAAAACAGCCAGATACAAGGAGCAGCAAA
>JAWAQC010000156.1:0-2808 GCA_038894115.1 Candidatus Woesearchaeota archaeon
AAAGTCCACATCATTAAGAAAAATAAAGCCAAAATAGCATCCATAACAAACATAAAACGAAGAAAAAAAGGGAAAAACCATGCCATTGTACCTTGTTGCTACACCAATAGGAAATTTACAGGATATTAGCGCACGTGCTCTAACGACCCTTAAACAGGTATCACTCATTCTTTGTGAAGATACAAGGCAAACAAAAAAATTGCTTACACACTATGGAATTACAACGCCAGTTACGGCTTACCATGCACACAATGAGCATGCAAAAACACCACAGTTTGTAAGCAAAGCAAAAACAAAAGATCTTGCGTTGGTAACCGATAGCGGAACACCGCTCATCAGCGATCCGGGGTATTTACTCGTTAAGGCATGCAGAAAAGAAAATATTCCTGTAATTCCGATTCCTGGACCCAATGCTGCAATTTGCGCACTTTCAGCATCAGGATTTTCAGCACAGCAATTTTTCTTTTACGGGTTTTTGCCAAAAAAAGAGCAGCAGAAAAAAAAAGCTCTTGAAGAAGTATTGTCACTCAAAAAAACAATCATATTTTATGAAAGCCCACACCGCATTCAGAGGACCCTTGCCTTGCTTACGATACTTGCACCAGCAAGAGAACTGTGTATTGCACGTGAACTGACAAAACATCATGAATCATTTGCATATGGAACTGCTGCTGAGCTCTACCAACGTGCAGAGCAAGGAGAATTTAAAGGTGAGCTAGTGCTGCTGTGTAATCAGGAAGAAAAACACCAGCAAAGGGAACACGATCTACTCCATAAGAACCAAACAACATCTTCTAACAAACAACCGAGAGCGAAAAAGGACAAAAGATAAAGAAAAGAACAAGAGAGAGGATAAACACCCATGCAATACAAAACCTTTACGCTTGATGCCTTTCAACAACTGGCAATTATGGGAATTGAAAAAGGCGCATCAGTGCTTGTCAGTGCACCAACAGGCACGGGAAAGACCCTTATTGCAGACTATCTAATTGATAAAAGCATCAAAGAGGGAAAATCAGTTATTTATACAAGCCCACTCAAAGCATTAAGCAACCAAAAATACAATGATTTTTCTCGACAATACCCGGGAAAAATCGGGCTGCTTACGGGGGATGTGTCCATCAATCCAAAAGCACCGATCCTTATTGTAACCACGGAAATTTATCGCAATATGCTTGTGGATAGGGATCCGCTGATCAGAACCATTGCTGCCGTAATTTTTGATGAAGTCCATTTTATCAATGATTTTGAGCGAGGGACGGTTTGGGAAGAGTCGATTATTTTTTCTCCCGATTTCATCCGCTTCTTGTGTTTAAGTGCAACAATTCCAAATGCGACCCAATTTGCAAGTTGGATCCAAAAAACAAAAAACCATGAAGTCGTCGTGGTAGAACATCCAACCAGAGCCGTACCCCTCAAACATCTGGTGTATCATCACCATACCCTCAAAGAAATTTCCAATCACCATGAAAAACAACTTCGCTACTTGCTTGGAATTGACGCTGCATCGAGCTTATTTAAAAAAAAAGAGACCTACGCATTCAATGAAATCCTCGACGAATTGCAAGAGGAATCATTACTGCCTGCATTATACTTTTGCTTTTCACGAAAAGACACAGAAACCTTAGCAAAAAAAGCACAGCAACACCTGAAACCATTACTCAGCAAAGAAAAACGCCAGGAGATTATGGCATTATGGAAACAGCGTCTTAGTGGCGATCTTGCCTCCTTAAGCTCAACAAAAGCGCTGAAAACCTTGCTAAGTCATGGAATTGGATTTCACCATGCGGGATTGCTCCCTGCACAAAAAGAAGTTGTTGAACGAGCATTTGAAAATGGTCTTTGCAAACTGTTGTTTGCAACTGAAACCTTTGCACTTGGCATCAATATGCCTGCACGCACGGTCTGTTTCCATAGCTTGCGCAAATGGGATGGACGAAATTTCAGGGTACTGAATGCGAAAGAATACTTTCAGATGGCTGGAAGAGCTGGAAGAAGAGGGACTGACAAAGAAGGGCACGTGATTATTCCAAGCCAACTGCTTCTTGATGCACCAAAAGTGATTGACGCAATTCTTCAAGGAGACCATGAACCTATTGAAAGCCAGTTTAAATTATCCTATAATACTGTAATGAATTTGCTAAACCATTATGATGATGAAACAATTAAACAGGTGCTTGAAAAAAGTTTTTATGCATTTCAAAAAAAGCAGATGCAACAACTCTTTGCAACATTCATGAACATGAAAAAAACACTGGTAAAAAAAGGATACGTTGATGCCCAAGGCTTTATTAGCCTTAAAGGAAAAGTTCTTTCTCGAATCTATACCCAAGAATTGCTCATCACTGAACTGCTCTTTAGTGAGGTATGCAAAGATCTTTCACCTCTGGAAATGAACCTTATCCTAGGAACAATAGTATTTGAAGAAAAACCAATGATAAAAGTGAAAGCACCAAAACAAAACAGGCAATTGTTTCAAAAAATGCAAAAACGCTTTGAGCACCCAGTGTTTGCAAAACAAATCAACACTGCCATTCTGAAAAAAACTTTTCCCTTAATTCATGCATGGTGCACTGGCGCAACATTACAAGAACTTTTATCCCTCAGTAACCTTAGTGAAGGAGACCTCTTCAGATATTTCCGACAAATTATTGACCTTCAAGAACAAATTCTTCACGCAATTGAAGCAATCCCCCAATTCTATCCTCTTGAACAGACAATTCAAGAGGCAAAAAAGCAAATTGACCGCTCATTTGTCCTGGCTGAAGGAGAGCTAATTTTCCAGCAGGAAGAACCGTCAATGCCAAA
>JAWAQC010000157.1:0-604 GCA_038894115.1 Candidatus Woesearchaeota archaeon
AATACCTCATTTTTTGTTTTTAGAATTGCTAGTTCTTGCTCAACAGTTTGTGGATAATCCATGTTGATTACATCAAATCTATCTATAAAAACATCAGAAAGCCTTTCTGTTGAACTATCTTCAGGGTTCATTGTTGCAATAAGAATAAATTTTGCTGGAAGCACCACTTTGTAATTTCCAATGCTTGCTTCGTGTTCTTCAAGTACCTGTAACAGTGCATTTTGTACTTTTTCAGGTGAACGGTTAATTTCGTCAAAAAATAAAATCCCATAATTTGCTCTAAAAATAATTCCTGGAGTAAATGCTTCCAGGCTATAAGGACCATAAGTTAAGGCTTTTATTGGATCTATTGAGCCTAAGAGGTCTTCTATTGCAAGGTCACTGCTTCCTTGAATCCTAACAAACCGCTCTTGTCCTTTTAGGGTTACTGTTGGAATTGTTTTTTTTTTCTCAATTGCTTGTTTGCAAATAGGGCATTGCTCTTGCTTTGGGATACAACAAAATCCGCAGTCATTTACTGTTATTGGTGGAAGCAGTGCAGCTACCTCTTTTGCAAGGGTAGTTTTACCAATTCCCGGTGCTCCAACAATAATGCAATGCCTTC
>JAWAQC010000157.1:614-2790 GCA_038894115.1 Candidatus Woesearchaeota archaeon
TTCCGGCTAAGAGTGCAGTAATGAGTTGTTCTTTGACTTGCTCATTCCCAATTATATGTGGAAATGCATCCAGTTTTTTTTTAAGGAGAATTTCTGAAAGCATTGGTTGTATCATTTTTTGTCACCAGCATTTTTTGCTACAGTTTTTTTAGGTCTTTTTGTTGATTTCTTTATTAGTTTTTTTGATTGTTGAATTTTTTTGCTTATTCCTTCCTACTCTCTTGTTTTTTTAATCGTATCGGATTATTCTTTGCTTGTTTTTTTGTTGATGATTTTCATCCTGTGCTTTTTTGTTAAGTAAAAGCGGTGCCCATTGTTCAAAAGTAGGGCTAAACTGTGTTGGATTTTCTTTATAGGCTGCAATAAGCTGGCTAGGGCTAAACCATTTAATTTCTGCAACTTCTTCTTGATTGTAGGTAAGCTCTTGTTTTTCAGTATCTACTGTAGCAAGATACCACTGGCAAAAATAGTTGTTCTTTCCCTTAATTCTTATTTTTGGACCTTTTATTAAGGGAAGCGATGCTAACCCTAGTTCTTCCCAAATCTCTTTTTTGATGTTATCATCATAGGTTTCATTTATTTCAACAGTTCCAGCTGCAGCAGCACTCCAAAGCCCTGGATTTTTTGCTTTGTGGTATGCACGTTTTGCAAGCAAAATATTGCCTTTTTTATCAGTAAGCCATAAGGCGCTCACTCGGTAAATATCGTTTGGTTTGCATGCATTTCGATATTGGTAAAAAAGCAGGTTATCCTGTTCATCTACAATCGGTATTTTTGGCTGTTTTTTTAGTTCTTCATACTCTGCCAAGAATTCACCAAGTAAATAGAGTGATCCTGTAATTGCATACAGGGTGTTTTGATCTCCAAAGCTATTTCTTTGGATTTCAAGATATACATCAATTACGCTATCAAATGTGGCTAGTACTTGCACATTCATTTCTTTTGCTGCCTGCTCAAGCAAGCTACGGTGCAATGCCCGCTCATTGTGCGGCATTGTTAAAATAAACCCGTCACTAACCTTTTCAAAATGCTTTAGCATTGCACGGTAATCTTTGTCTTTCACGCAACCAAAAACAAGAATGCAGCGCTGATAGTTTTTTTCCTGTTTATGCTGCAAAAGGTGTTTTGCAAACCAGGCAGCACCGTTTTCATTATGTGCCCCATCAATTACAAGGTTTTTTTCTAGCCATTGAAACCTTCCTTTCCAGGAAAATGATGCAAGTGCACTGCTTATTTGGTTTTTTTCAAGGTAGATCATGCCTTTTTTGCATAAATACTCAACAGCTCGAACAGCAAGGCAAAGGTTTTCTTGGTAAAATGCTAATTGTTTTTCTGGAAGATTGTACTCTTGGCAAAGCATTGTAAAATCATTGCTCTTAACGCTATGAAAGCTGCCATTCTTTTCTTTTGTTGTCTTAAAAAAAATATCATGGCCATAATTGTCAGCAAGGGTAAAGACTGCGCTTTTTTGCTTGATAATGCCTGATTTTTCTTTTACAATTCCATCAAGATTGCCTAAAATGTGGTTGTGGTCATTGGCAATCCTGGTAATAATGCAAACCTGAGCTGTGATAACATTGGTTGCATCCCAACTTCCTCCCATCCCAACTTCTATCACAGCCATGTCTATCTGTTCTTTGGCAAAATAGGCAAACATGAGCAGTGTTGTTGCTTCAAAAAACGTAAGCTGGTGTTTTTTTATAATTTGTAAATACTCTTGAAGCAATGCTACAACTTCCTGTTTTGGAATAAGCATATGGTTGATTCGTATGCGCTCGCGATAATCAACTAAATGGGGGCTTGTGTAAAGCCCTACTTTAAGTGTTTTTGCAAGCATATCGTGCAGCATAGCACAGGTAGATCCCTTACCATTCGTTCCGGTTACATGGATGCAGGGATACCTATTTTGGGGATTGCCAATTTCTTCTAATGCCAGGGTGATATTTTGGATATTAGGCCTGCTATGGGCTTCAGAGCGTAGCGAGTACAAAAATGCAATTGCTTCATCATAGGTTTTTACCATGGTGTTTCTTATCTCTTTCTTGTTGTTGTTCTGCTTTTTTTACTTGCTTATTTTTTTTCTTCCTTTTTATATTTTATATATTCTCCTTATTTATTATCCAAGAGCAGCATCAACAAAGCGACTGGAGTGATTGCATTGCAATGCAGCAGGGGG
>JAWAQC010000158.1:0-2783 GCA_038894115.1 Candidatus Woesearchaeota archaeon
GGAGGTGTAAGATCCACAAAAAGGGTATGTTGTTGCTTTCCTTCAAACTCTTTAAGAATTCTTTTGACAATTAGTTTTTTAGGATCGGGTAAAAGACTAATTCGCTCTTTAATGTCCTCAAACGAAGTGAAGGGTCGAATTTCACGCTCTTCAATCACTTGCCACATATGTTTTTTACCAAGCCCAGGCAATAATTCAATTTGGTGCATACGCGTTGATAAGGGTTTAGCAGTATTAAAAAATTGCACAAATCGTTTTTCATTTTGGGTTACAAGTTTTTCAACAGCATGCTCAAGTACAGATTTTGCGGTTTGCGTTAGTTTTTTGGTATCAAGTTTTCCTTTAATATGCATTATTTTTTCCCGCTTACCTTCACCAATATAAACTTCCTCTTCAGGATTTAAGTATACCCCTTTTTTTGGAACTAACTCTAGGAGGGTAAAATTAGATTTCCCTATGGCTTGCACGATAGGTGTTCGTAGTGCAGTGGCCTCTTCAAATGGATACCCATTTGGCAAAAAGTCTAAGACAATGGCTTCTTCTTCCCTCATAGTATTTCGCCTACATAGCAAGAACCTTTAATGATGCAACACACCAATACGTAGTTTTTTAGCTATACTCCTAAATTACACTACCATTTCTTATTGATGTCCTACTTCATTACAGACTCGTTGATACGAGCTGCTCCCTAAGCTGCTCCCTAAAATGCATAAGCAGCACTGATATATAAATTTGTTGCTTTTCTTTTTTTTAAATACTTAGTATATGAAGGTTTTATTTAACGATTATTTAACCCTGTTAGTTAAATCATGTAAGTTAAACCCTTTAAAAAAATACTGATGCGAAGGTATAGTAACCAAAGCATTGATGAATGGATCATGGATTAGCGATTACAAAAACAAAATATATTTAAATAAGCAAACTGCTAAAAATCTTATAGAGGTGATTATTTGCCTTGGTATTTTATTCTAAGTCAGAAAACGAAAAAACTGACAACAAAGCTGAATCTAAAACTGATGCAGAGTTTCGCAAATCCCATACCTATGTAGAGCATCCTGAACATGCATCAAAATTAGGGAGTGTTCATCATAAACATCATGATGAACCTGGTGTACGGGTGCCAACTGGAATTCCAGGATTTGATGAACTCATAGAAGGAGGAATTAAGCTTCACAACACCATTCTAATTGAAGGTGGTGCTGGCACTGGGAAATCCATTTTTGCAGTCCAATTTCTTTACAATGGCATAGAGCAATTTAATGAAAATGGTGTGTATATTAGTTTTGAGGAAGAACGAGAAGATTTTTATTCAAATATGCGACGGTTTGGATGGGACCTAGAAAAACTTGAGCAAGAAAAAAAATTTCTGTTCTTGCGTTATTTTCCTGAGCAAGTAGAAAAAGTATTAGCCTCAGGTGGTGGAATTATCCATGATGCAATCGATGCTATTAAAGCCAAACGCTTAGTGATTGATTCAATCACAGCATTTACATTGCTCCATAATGATGAGTTAACAAAACGTGAGTCACTCTTAACCCTGTTTAGGCTTATCAAAAAATGGGGATGCACAGCATTAGTAATAGGGCAACCAGAAATTACAGACCCCAATTCCCAACCGTTTAATCTTTTAGAGTTTGAGTGCGATGGGGTTATTCGCCTGTATCACCATCTAGAGCATAATATCAGACAACGCACTATTGAAGTCTATAAAATGCGTGGAACCAAGCATGCTGAAAAAACGTTTTCTCTTGAAATAACCGCAAAAGGAATCGTTGTTTACCCAGAAAACAGTAATATTTAGTTGGATTTAGGTTTCAAACCTTTGGGAATTAGTGGTGTATTCTTGCTAAGAAAAATTTTTAAACTTGGGTGGCCTACTGCATCATATGGAATATGACCCCATAAAAAAATACTATGTCAATGCATGCAGTGCCATCATCAAAAAATTGTACCCAGAACTCACTTTATCCCCTACAGGTAACAGCCATGAACCTGTCCAAGAACTGGTAGTAGAATACCCAGACTCACGTCAAGGCTATGGAGACATCGCTTTGCCTTGTTTTTTTTTGTCAAAGAAACTAAAAAAGCCACCGTTTCAAATAGCAAAAGAAATTGCTCATGCCTGCTCGCAAAGTCTTGATGAATTAGGAGTGCTTCAGGCAACAGCAATAGGTGGATATGTTAACTTTTCAATTGCACCACAATTTCTCCTCTCATGCTACCAAGAATTTAGCCTTCGTCCTTTCAAACAAAAAAATGAGCGAGTACTTGTTGAATATTCATCACCCAATGCCAATAAACCACTGCATTTAGGCCATGTGCGCAATAATGCACTTGGAATGAGCATTTCCTTGCTACTAGAAAGAATAGGGTATGAAGTAATTCGAGTAATGCTCGTTAATGACAAAGGTGTAGGGGTAGCAAAGACCATTTATGCATACCAAAAAACTGGGAGAAAACAACCTCCTAAAAAACCAGACCATTACATTGGTGATCTCTACGTCGCAGCAGAGGGTTTGCTTAAGGATGAGCCACATGCTAATCAAATCATTCAGCAACTGATTGCTGGATGGGAAAAAAACGACCCAGTTATTCGTGACGACTGGAAAAAACTTAGAAATTGGGTTATGGAAGGGTTTTTTAAGACCTACCAAGATTATGGATGCACCTTTGATATTATTTATTATGAATCAGAAATTTACCAGGAAGCAGACGAAATTCTTAAGGAAGGAATAAACAAGGGTGTTTTTAAAAAAGAGCAAAACGGTGCATAACGCTTTTGG
>JAWAQC010000159.1:0-2767 GCA_038894115.1 Candidatus Woesearchaeota archaeon
GGCAGTGTCCATGCCTTTGTAAAAGAACAGGTAAACGTTATAAAGGTGATGATATGGCAAAAGAGCGTGTTGAAGTTCTTATAGAAGGTGGAAAAGCTACCGCAGCACCACCTCTTGGTCCTGCATGAGGTCCTTTAGGAGTCAATATCGGACAAGTTGTTGCTGAAATTAACAAAAAAACCCAAGAATACAAGGGGATGCAGGTTCCTGTTATTGTTGAAGTAGAAAGTGATACCAAGCAATTCACGATTACGATAGGTACTCCTCCTGCAGCTGCTCTTATTAAAAAAGAGGCAGGAGTTCAAAAAGGAGCAAGCAATCCAAAAGCAGAAAAAGTAGCAGACCTCAAAATCGAGCAAATTATTAAGATTGCTAAAATGAAGGAAGATTCGTTGCTTGGTAAAACACTCAAACAAAAGGTAAAAGAAATTGTTGGAACTTGCCAATCTATAGGGATTTTAGTCGAGGGTGTTCCAGCACAAGAAGCTTTGCGCATGATTAATGAAGGCAAATTTGATGAAGAAATTAAAAAAGAAAAAACAGAAATTACAGCTGAAGAGCTTAAGCAACTTGCTGCAGAACGTAAACGCCTTGAAGAAGAGCTTAAAAAGCGCAGGGATGAGTTTATGGCTAAAGCAAAATCCCTTATTGAGCAAAACAAGAATAAAGAGCGAAACACCTTGCGTAAAATCCTTAAGGATGCGCATATCCCTGATGATATTATCAATGAACTTGCTCCTGAGGAAAAAGAGGGAGGCAAGAAAAAATAATTATACCTCGAGGGGCCGTGGGGTAGTTTGGCTATCCTTTCTGGTTTGGGACCAGACGACCCCGGTTCAAATCCGGGCGGCCCCATTTTTTTACTGAGCAGCCATTAGTTGTGCAAACAGTGATTTCACTTAAAACTCTCACTTAAAACTCTTTTTTATCCTAAAAAATAAGTATTTAAGTACTTTGGATATACCAAAAAGTGTATCCTAACCCTGTTTTGTGTTGTTTGGAGGATTGATGGTTAATGGCAACAAAAAGTAAATTAGGTTCAGCAAGGCAGTTTGGTGCACGCTATGGAAGAACAGTTAAACATAACTGGGCTAAGATTACAGCAGAACTTCGCAAGCCAAAAAAATGTCCTTACTGTAGCAAGCTTGCAGTTAAACGCCAAGCAGTAGGGATTTGGTTTTGTAAAAAATGCGGTGCTAAGTTCACAGCCCGTGCATACACTTCAGCAATTGCTTCACTAACTTCTGCAACTGATGAAAAAGAAAAAGAGGCATGATGCTTATGGTAGAATACAAATGTCTTGACTGTTCAAAAATGATTGATGCAAAAATCTTGCGCAGAAGAGTGCGTTGCCCTTATTGTGGGTCTAAAATCCTTTATAAATTTCGTTCCGTTGCTGTCACTGTAAAAGCACGGTAATTGAATTGCAAGCAATGGAGTTATTTTCCCTTTGATCACTGGCTTTACTTGTGTTATACGATTTTTTAAGAGCATTGGCCTTTTAACCATCCATCCATGATGAGATCAAGAACATGGTTGTTAAGAAAAAAAAATCTAATTCCAAATCCAATCCCCAAACTAGGGGAACGTTAGTCACTCCTAGTCGTTTAAAAAAAAACCATACCAAACCGTACCCAGCATCTCAAAAGCTCTCTACGCCATTCATGACTTACCATGCTACCATCACCCTTACCCATGACTACCCAACCCACCTTTATGAGGCATTAGTCAATGACCTTATGCAAAGTTCCTATGATCGTTCAACACTCTCATTGGTTGCAGTAAAGAAAAAGCAAAAACAACTTGTCCTTGCTGTTACTGCCTCTGATGCTGTTGCCTTTCGTGCAACACTGCATGGCATCTCTAAAATTGCCGAAACCTATGAAAAAATGGCTTCCTTGATTTTTGATTCACCCAAAACTCCATAATTTCATTCCTGGCTCTGTTTGCTTACCATACTTTTGTATTTGTGTGGAAATGCATCGCAACTCCACAGTTTTATTCCTTTGTACCAATAATTCAAGATTTGGTGATGATTGATGGCTTCTGCTCAACCAGAAAAGCAAGGCTCTGCCAAAAAACAGGATTTTAATTCTCTTTTGCAGCAATTGCAAGATCTTGAACAGGCCTTGCAACAGTATGCATTGCAGCGCCAGCAACTTCATGCGCAAAAAGTTGAAATAGAGTCAGCAAAAAAGGCATTAGATCCAACACACCCTACCTACAAGATTATTGGTAATTTAATGGTCTTTGTTCCGCAAGAAAAAATCGTTCCTGAACTGAATGACCAATTAGAGGTGCTTTCTCTTCGCATTAAAAGCATTGAAAAACAAGAGCAGCAATTGCGAGAAAAAGCTTCTGCACTGCAGCAAGAGCTTCTTGCGTATCAGAAGTCCTCAACTTCTCAGTTTGGGGCAACAGCAAATAGTACTCAAAGGTGAATGTCCTATGGTTGAAGATGCACTTACCAATGTCAAAGCAGCTCTTGAAGAAATGCGTAATGATACCACCTTGCCTAAGAATGTGAAAGCAAAAATCGGTGTTACTCTTGATTTGCTCAATCAAGAACATGTTGAGTTATCATTGCGGATTAATAAAGCACTGCATACCCTTGATGAATTAGTTGACGAGTCTAATCTTGAGCCTTTTGTTCGAACGCAAATTTGGAACATTGTTTCGCTTCTTGAAATGATTGGCAGTAAATTATAAATTCTTGGCTTCTTTTTTTTATTGTTTTGCGGATTGTAACCTGTTGCATCCTGTTTTT
>JAWAQC010000160.1:0-2763 GCA_038894115.1 Candidatus Woesearchaeota archaeon
AGAAAGAAAACGAAGAAAAAAAGCAAGAAGACAAGGAAAAGAATTTTCCAAGAAAATTCTCCAAAAACAGCAATTGAAGAACAAGACTTACACTTCACTTGTCTTGAGCTTGCGCATAATAATCCAAGAGCCAATTCCAATGCAGAAAACTGCAATCACCAAGAGTTCTTGCATATAAGGCCATACTGCACTGAAGGGAGCATTAAAAAAATACACCTGCACCATGAGTTTATGGGCAAGATAAGAAGGACTATGCTGAACAAAACTAAGAATGGTTTGGTTCATAACAAGATCAGGAATAAACAATCCCTGCATAAAGACAAAAGGAATGATAAAAATCAACGAGAGTAAAATAACGGTATACTCATCTTTTGAAACAGCAGCAATCAGCATACTTATCCCAGTAAAAATAATAATTAAAAATAAGGTAATGAGAAGCAAGAAGAAAAACTGCATTCCTCCAAGTTGAACCTTGAAAAAGATTTTTGAAATAAACAAGACAGCAATAATTTGAACCAGGACAATCACACTGATAGCAATGATTTTTGAAAGAATAATTGCACTAATATTAATTTGCATAAGCAGTGCATTCAGGAGGGTTCCATTTTTGACTTCATTGATAATATTGATTGAACCCAAAAGCAAGGTTAAAAAATACACCAGCAACACAATAATTCCGGGCAAATAGGCTTCAAATTGAGAAAGGTTTTTTTTTGCATAGACAAATTCAGGAACAATAGGCTGAAGAATGATTTTTGCATCAGTGCTTGCAATCGCTTTCAATGCTGTAATAATTTGTTGGTTGCTTGAACTAAGGGTGTCAACAAATTGAGTGGTTGCATTGTTAAATGCATCAACCTTTTCAAGCATAGTTTCAATAACTCCGGTTTTTTGGTGCAGCACGCCTAAAAATTGCTGGGCATTGTCAAGCCCTGCATCCATGGTGTCGAGTTTTTCACCTGTTTTAACTAAATCAGTTTGAATCTGGGAAAGCTGTTCTTTTGCTTGTTCAAGCTGCACATTAACTTGGTCTAAATCACGCTGGGTTTGCTCAACTGATGCTTTATAGGCAAGTAACTGCTGTCGTGCAGTGGTAAGTTTTGAACATACCTGAGGAGAAACACCACAATCTGCAAGAGCACTTGCTTCATCAAGCAACTCGAGTGCTTTAAGTAAATGCGACTTAATATCTTCTAATTTTTCTTGGTTTTGTGCAATTTTTTGCTGGGTACTGGCGATAGTGCCAATCTGCTGTCCTGCCTGGCTATGATACTGGTTTAATTTTTGTTTTGCTTGTTTAATTTCGGCCTTGGTAGCATTGATACTTTTTTTCTGGCCAGTAATTAGCGTCTTGTCAAAAGTAAGCTCTGTCGTGTTCAAGGCAATTCCGTGGTAGGTAGAGGTTTGGTTATTGATTTGGTCAAGACCCCTGGCAATTTGGTCAAGATTTGACCATGCTGTTTTAAGAAATGAAAATGCGTATTCAACAGCATGGTATCGTACCATCGTCTGGATAAATGCAGTCTGTATATGGGTGCTTGTTGGATTCGTGTTGTCCAGGTAAATTTTTAGTCGTGGTTGATACTTCAACTGTTCAATACGCTCGATTTGAGGGAATTCAAGGTAGCCTGGGATTTTTCCTGCAAGAAACTCCCAGTGGAGCGTTGCGCAATCTTTTTCATAGATTTTTCCTTCTGAAATATTTTTAAACTGAGAAAGTAAAAACACAGAAAAATTTGCTTTGGTAGTATTGGCAATGCAAGCACCTAAACTGACTTGGGCACTTGAAAAATTAGAAAACAAATTTGCTGCCAGCACGATAATGATAATCGGAAGCAAAAAAATAAGCAGAATTGTTAAAACTTTGCGAAAATTAACTTTCAGGTCTTTTCCAATTAGTGTTTTTAATGCCATGGTTGTTTCTTTCGCTAACAGCACCTCAAGGCGCTCATAAACGAATACCTTGGGAACAAATGAGGGCAATGAAGATTAGGAAAAAGGAGCAGTTATGGATTTGGCTCTTCAACTTCTTCCACCAATGCTTTTTCCTGCTCAGTGCCTTCATATTCTTTAAAGATTTCATACATGCTTGGCTTGACCAGCTCAACATCTTGGATATCTAGCCCAAACTGATTGATTAAGGAAATCAAATAATTAATTGCAAACGGGCTGTTTTTTCCCTCAATAAGCAGGGTTTGGCCATGGCGTGTGCAACTGAACCCAACCCCTTCAATAGATTGTAGCAAGCTTGAAACCTGCTTGTCAGTTTTTATCTTTAATTTCAGTGAAGTTGCAAGCAGTTGTTTGAGCGTATGAGGATTATCATAGGCAGTAATTTTTCCCTCTTTAAGAAACAGCACTTTATCACAAAGCGCTTCAATATCATCCATCAGATGAGTAATGAGCAAGATAGTTTTTCCGTGTTTTTTTTCCTCTAACAAAAGCTGCCAGAGCTGGTGCTTGGTTAAAGGATCTAGGCCAGTAGTAGGCTCATCCATAATAATCAGTTTTGGCAAGGTAACAAATCCAAGACCAATCGTCAGTCGCCTTCGCTCACCTCCAGAAAGGTATTTTGCTTTTGTATTTTTTTTCTTGGTTAATCCTAAGCGAAAGATATACCCCTCACAACGCTCTTGGTAATCTGGAATTTTTTTGAGCTTGCTGACATAATGGAAATTTTCAAGAACAGTCAATTCATCATAAAACACATCACGCTGGGTTACAAATCCGATATCATAGGTAGTGTACTTCTCATTTCCAAAC
>JAWAQC010000161.1:0-2760 GCA_038894115.1 Candidatus Woesearchaeota archaeon
TAGTACGGCCTCATCGATAACAAGTGTTGCACTGGAACCATCATGAAGCATATGGCTTTTAATGATTTCTAGCCGAGATGAAAAAAAAGGTGCATCCAGTACCAAGGTTTCATATTCGCCTCCTTCTCCTGCAACTTGGATGCCATAGTTTTTTTCAAGCTCGTGTAATTGCTCAACAAAACTTGTAGTAAAGTGCTTGCCCAAAAATGAAGCATCAAGCCCTTCAGCAGCAACTTTTACCATACAAACCACAAACCCAGATGAGAGCAGCAAAGACAATTCTTTTTTTTGGTCCATATGCCATAAAGGAGAAAAACATTTTAAGCCAAGGCTATCGCAGAGTTTTTCAATGCGCTCGCGCTGGTAAGAAGAAAACAATGCACCCGTTACAATTCCCTCAATTGCATACCTCGCTTTTGCCTCAAGCAATGCGCTGCGTAAATCATCAAGTTCTTCTTCTTTTTTGCCATCAGTGTGCTGCAGAACAATGCCTACACCTAAAGCTTGGGCGTGCAATCCAGCAAGTGTTGTATTGGGACCATGGTACAAATAGGAATCAGGATTTTTGCTGACAAGGGTAATTAAACACATCAAGGGATAGTGCTGTTGATGCATAATCCATGCAGCTAAGGCTGAGTCCTTGCCTGTGCTCCACAACACCCCAAGCCGAGGATTAGTAAAAGAAGGACGCAAAGAAGGTTGAGCAGCATGTTGAGCAATACTCTCACCAATGCGTGCAGAAGAAGGCTGCCAAGAAGAGAACGCTCCAGCAGGTGCAGGGAGTTGCATTGTAGGAGAGTGCAAACGAGATGGAGCAATGTCCTGCGGAGCATTGTCCTGCCCTCGTGCAAGCTGATGCAGATAAGAGGCTTTTGATACTCGTGCACGTTTTGCAAGCAGTGCAATTGCCTTGTCAGCATTGCTTCCGTACTGGGCAGCTTTTTTCTTTCGGTATGCAAAAGCATACGGCAAACCTTCCTTTGCAGCAATCATGCGCAAGATACGCTTATTTTCCTGGCCTTGAATTTTATAACGATCAGACAAAGAGAGTACATACTGCACCAGTGCAAGATCAAGATAGGGCAAACGCAGCTCTAAGGTGTGATGCATCATAATCGTATCATCGCGATACAAATCGCGTTCATAGAGTTTTGCTAATCCATACAAGCATTCTTTTCCCAAATGGCTGCTTTGCTGATGGCGCTGGTATCCTGCAAAAATTTCTTCAGACCCAAGCCCTGAGAGCATGACCCGCAATCCGTCTGCTTTTGCCTGCTTTGCTGCCAAAAAAAATGGGAATGCTACCCCTGCTTTGATAGGATTGGTCTCTTCAATGGTTGCTAGCACGACAGGAAGCAATGCTTGGACCTCATCAAGAGTGCAGGTAACGATTTTTAAGGGAAATCCTAATTCTTGAGCAGCTTTTTTTGCCCAGTGCAAATCTTCACTTTCTTTAATCGTAGGATGAACAATAGCAGCAGTATAACAGGTAAAAGGAACCTTCCATTCCTTGAGTTTTAAGGCAAGATAACAGGAATCAACCCCTCCAGAAAACAGCAATCCTACAGAAAGTCCTTCGGGAATACGTTTTGCAAGAGCATGATGCAATAATTTGGTTGTTGTGGTAAGGATTGTCTGCTCATCATCAGTGCAAGGTGATGGCAGAGTAAAAAACTGGCGCTGGGTAAAAGAAAGGCTACGCGAAGCTGCATCATACCAGGCAACTAATCGAGGATTCAGTTCAAAAATTCTTTCTGGCAACAGCCCGCAGCCAACCAGCGCCTTTTTTTCTGAAGCAAACGCAAAGGTGCCTTCAGCTGGATCATAATAATACCACAGAGGTTTTTCACCAAGCAAATCTCGTGCAAGCACCAGCTTTTGCTGCTCTTGATCCCAAAGAAAAAACGCATAGACACCATCAAGGGTGGAAAGCAAGTCCATCACCTTACCTTGGGCATAGGCATTAACAACAGCAACAAACAATGCTTGGGCATCGTTAGCTGCTTGCTGACCTTGCGCAAGGTGTTTCCAAGTATAAATCTCGCAGTTTGCACCAAAAACAAACTTGCCAGAGGTGAGCGGTTGGGGAACAAACCCGTTGATTGCATGAAGGC
The DNA here is from genome assembly GCA_038894115.1 of Candidatus Woesearchaeota archaeon. Lineage (GTDB taxonomy): Archaea > Nanobdellota > Nanobdellia > Woesearchaeales > JAWAQC01 > JAWAQC01. Next base: position 2,115 of record JAWAQC010000161.1, read on the forward strand.
AATGACCCACAGCAGCATCGCGACTGCAAACAAGATGCGCTGCATCGCTACCCCGGTGCGCTAAGGACTGTAACCCTCGCCCTGCAAAAACTTTTGCATGTTCTGTTCCAAAAAATCCAAGAATACCACACATGGTAAGGAAGGAAAAACCCTGCAATTAAAAAAGTATCGATAGAAACAAGGAAAAAAGCTTAAGGAGAAAGACAAGAACACAGAAAAATAAGATGGTGGAAAAACAGCAGAAAAAACAGTACTGCAGCCAGCATCAAGAAAGCGACTGGAGTGCTTGCTTTGGAATGCAGTAGGGGGACCTGCCCCATCCGGGGACCAACAGAAGTGCAAAGGAATGCATGCAATGTCAGACGGAAGGAGCGGGTGCTTGCTTGCAAGCACGATGCTGGCTGCAAAAAAGAAAAATCAAGAAAAGAAAAAAACACACAAGGAAAAAAGTTTCAAGAATCATCCTACACTACACGTTGAAGCTTTCGCAAAACTTCCAGCAACAAGCAGGGGAAATGCAATGCTTGCCTCGACTTTGATTTTAACATGCTGACCATTGACCTTAAGCTTTGCCCAGCTGATTGCTTCCTGGGGATTACCTCCTGAATCTGATGCATCAAATTCTTGGGCAGTGGTAATGTAAATT
>JAWAQC010000162.1:0-2757 GCA_038894115.1 Candidatus Woesearchaeota archaeon
GATACTTCTGCCCGCGCTCAATCTCACCCACGTAAATTTCCGAGAGGCCAGCTTTATCGCCCAACTCTTTGATTGTCATATTGCGATCCTGTCGTTCTCGACGGATGACATGTCCAAGCATCTCTTGCAGGTCTGCCATGTTTGCTTCCTTCCTCTAGCTGCTCCGATCTATGCTGTTAGCATAGTTTAGCAAAGAGATATGCTATTAGCATAAGTTACATCTGTTATTGTAGGCTATCAGCATGGTATAGTCAAGATAAGGAAATTTCGTTCCGGCATTGAGAAAAAAGGAGAAGCATTGATGCTTAATGTTCATGCAGCAACAACAGTAGGCATTGTTAGTGATGTAAAGGGAGATACAATCGTTTGCCAATTAAAATTGCCTGTGTGTATTATGCCCAACGCGCGAATTACACTTTCGCGTAGGATTGGGAACCGTTTTAGGCTTATTGGATATGGGATTGCTAAGGATGAATAAGGTATTTTTCCCTAAGGTAATTTCCTATTTTAGTCTTGCTACGTTCTTTAGGCACTTTAGCTAAGAGTTTAACCTACCTTAAGTAGAATAAATCTACGTGATGATGAAAAATGGTTGAGACCAAACGGTTGCAACGAGTCCAGTATGAACTGCTAAATGCTAAACAAACTCGCCAGTTTCTTATTCTACTTGAGGGGATGTATGAAGCCAATGCTCTTGTTGACATTTTTAAAGACTATGTGGTGCTTCGCAGTCAAAAAAAAAGAGTGATGATTTGTAATAAAGAAGTTTTTACACTTCCCTTAGAGGCACTACGAATTGATACCTTAGGATTATACCTTGGTACTTTAGAAGAGGATGGGTTTAGGCTTTCAATTGAAGGCTGCCAATTACTATTTCCTTATGCAAATAAAAAAATACCACTTGCCCAAGAACAGTTTTTATTTTGGCTGCAAGGCCAAAACCTGCAAACAAAAGAAGTTTTTTCCCAACTGAATCGTGTTCCTGAATATGGAACCTATGCAATTTTTTACTATAAAAACCATGCTGCTGGCTGTGGAAAAATAACCAAAGAGCAAATTCTTAATTTTCTTCCTAAAGTACGACGTTTACAAGGAGGAGCTGACCAAGCAATGATTTCAGAGTCGTAAGAAATCTGAATCCTAACACTTTTCTTACCAGAGAGCATTTTCTATGAAAAATACTGTTTTCTTAAACCAATATTTCCTTTGAGAAGACTGAAAAGACTGAATAGAAATACAAAAGTCAATAAAGAATAAAAGTATTTATAAAGATTCATAATAATATACAAAAAGTAACCTTTATATACAAGTTTGTATTATTACTATCAAAATTTCCTGTTTTAGTTTAATAGTTTGCAAAAACTGCAATTTAGGAGAACTTAGATTGGGAAGGGGGTGTATGCAATGGTTATTCTCTTTGATAGATTTAATCTTCCAGAGGATGTTTACGATATTGTTTTTGCTACAAAACAGCAAAAGATTGTTGGCAGACTGCTCATCAATTATATCAAAAAAAACAATGGAGAAATTACTAAAGCTGAAATGTCACGCTTTGCTTCTGCACTCCATGAGGGTGAACTTATCACGATTTTAACAGAAGAACCATTTAAGGGAAAAAAAGTAAAATTAAGTTATAATAAACGCCAATTTTACGATAGAATTTTAACACCAATGAAAGCAATGGGATTAATTGACTATGATCTTTACAAAAAGACCTATAAACTCTCAACTAATTTCTACAATGCAATCCTTAAAGTTGCATTAATGTGGAAAAAAGAAGTGGAAAAGCAACCAGATCTTCCAATTGAATTGAATATCCAGCAATAGTCGCACACAACACAAAGGTGGCATAGAGCAAGAATTGCCAATCCTTTTTTCTTTATTAGACGGTTTTTCATTCTTGGAAATCCTACGCGTAACCCTATGAATTATTATACGCTGTACACTTTGTCTCTTTTTTCTTTAAGAAAACCCTTCCATCAAAAAAAGAAATTTGAAAAGTGAGTGAGTCAAAAGTTTTGTAGACAGTTCCAGACACATCGTACATTTTCTTTGATGATTCATTGATGATGTTTTCTTTTTTTATGAATTTTTATGAATTTCTCTCTTTTTTGTTTTTTTGATAGGGTGATTTTTTGTCTCTTTTTTATTCCTAAATCTTTATATATTTTTAGATTAACCCATAAGGGAAGTTCTTTACCTATCAAGTCAAAAGAAAAATGCAACTTCCAATTATAAAGGTGAAAGTATGACAACGCATCAACCCATCCAACCCATTTTTATTTTAGCCGAAGGTTCAAAACGAAATACTGGTAAAGAAGCGCAGCGGCAAAATATTGAAGCTGCAAAACTTGTTGCTGAAACCATTCGCACAACATTGGGACCAAAAGGAATGGATAAAATGGTGGTCAATGGAGTTGGCGACATCACGATTACCAATGATGGAGTTACAATCTTAGAACAAATGGAGCTTGTGCATCCAGCAGCCAAAATGATGGTCGAAATTGCCAAGACACAGGAAAAAGAAATCGGTGATGGGACAACTACTGCAGTTATTATTGCTGGAGAACTACTAAAAAAAGCTGAGCATATGCTTGAAATGAACATTCATCCCACCATTATTGCCAAAGGATACCAAATTGCTTTAGAAAAGGCATTAGCACAGCTTCAAGCGATTGCAATACTGATTGACCCTCAAGACAAAAAAACACTAAAAAACATCGCATTAACTGCAATGACAGGCAAAGGATCAGAAAG
>JAWAQC010000163.1:0-2730 GCA_038894115.1 Candidatus Woesearchaeota archaeon
CCACAATGAAATTTTAAAAATTGTAGAAAAAATTTTTTACAAGAAAATTTTTAGCAAAATTATTTTATTCATGCAAAACCCATTGTTAGCAACAATAATCATTCTGGAATTTATAATGATTGTTTTAGGTTTTGAAAAAGAAGAAAAAGAGTTTAGAAAAATAATTCAAAAATATCCATCAGATGTGGTCAAACACTGGCCTATTGGTACAACAATTATGTATACCGCTGTTCTCCTTGTGTTTTTTTTATTAGTCTACTATCTATCATAATATTGATTTAAAAAAATTTTGTTATCCTTAACTGAAAATGAGAAAAATAAAGAGATTCAATGCTTAATTGGTATTGAATATTAAAAAAAAACGATTATTAAAACTGGCTAATGTTCGTTTTAAAATTAAAAATGTTGACAAAAATAAAACAAAAATTTATTTTAAAAATCGAAATAAAGTTTGTTTTATTTTTTCTGTATGCAAAAAAATTAAAACAAAAAGGGGGTGAAAGTATGGCAAAATCAGCACATGATATTGTTAATTCAGAGAAGTTTAAAAAATTAGTTGCAAAAAGGTGGGCAGTGAGTTTTTTTCTTACGTTTTTATTATTTTTGTTTTATTACGGCTATATTGGGATGATTGGTTATGCAAAAGATGTTCTTAAAATCAAAATTGGTGAGGCAACAAACATTGGTATTATCTTAGGAGTGGGGGTTATTTTAGGTTCATGGTTTCTGACGGTTATCTATGTTCTATGGGCTAATAGTTCATATGACAAGACTGTTTCTGAGTTGAAAAAAGAGCTTAAGTAGTTTTTTTTAAAAAAATAGGGGGAGATATATGGCAATATTATTTTTCATAATTTTTATTGTGCTAACCCTGGGTATTACCTACTGGGCAGCAAAAAAGACAAAAACAACGAGTGAATTTTATGCAGCAGGAAGAAGTGTAACGGGTTTTCAGAATGGTTTGGCTCTTGCAGGCGATTATATGTCTGCTGCGTCGTTTTTAGGTATAGCAGGAATGGTTGCTTTGAATGGTTATGATGGAATGATTTATGCAACAGGTTGGCTTGTTGGGTGGCCTGCGCTTATGTTTTTAATTGCAGAACCTTTGAGAAACCTGGGTAAATATACTTTTGCCGATGTTGTTGCTTTTAGATTAAAACAAAAACCAATCAGGGTTGCCGCAGCAATAGGAAGTATTTTAACTGTTTTAGCATATACAATTGCCCAGATGGTTGGTTCTGGTAATTTAATTAAGTTAATGTTCAATATCCCTTATGAAACAGCAGAAATAATTGTAGGCGTTGTGATGTTAATTTATGTTCTTTTCGGTGGTATGCTTGCAACAACATGGGTGCAGATTATCAAAGCGGTGCTTCTACTGGGTGGTGTTACACTTATGGCTATCATTGCTCTTGCTAAATTTGGTTTTAACCCTGGCAATCTTTATTTAGAAGTGCAGAAAATTTATGGAACAAAAATGTTAGAGCCAGGGGGGTTAGTTACAAATCCTCTGGATGCTTTCTCATTGGGGTTGGCTCTAATGTTAGGATTACTTGGACTTCCCCACATATTGATGCGTTTTTATACCGTTCCTGATGCTAAAGAAGCAAGAAAGTCAGTTATTTATGCCACGTCTTTTATAGGTTATTTTTATATAATTATTCCAATTGTTGGATTTTCTGCAGCGGTTCTTCTTTCAAAAAATGGAATGACAGGGCAGGAGATAATAAAAGCCATAGATAAGGGCGGAAACATGGCTGCTCTACAGCTTGCTAAAGAGCTTGCTGGAGATCCATTTATGGGTTTTATTGCAGCGGTTGCCTTTGCAACAATTCTTGCGGTGGTTGCTGGTCTTACACTTGCTGCAGCATCTACCATGGCTCACGATATTTATGTTAATGTAATAAAACATGGTCATGCTGATGAAACAGAGCAGGTAAAAGTAGCAAGAACTGCAACGATAATTTTTGGTTTGGTTGCCATAGGGTTGGGTATACTTTTTAAGGGACAGAATGTGGCATTCATGGTTGGTCTTGCTTTTGCAATTGCAGCAAGTGGTAATTTTCCTGCATTACTCCTTTCAATACTCTGGAAAAGATTTTCTACTGCAGGAGCTGTAGCTTCCATATTAGTGGGTGCTGTTACTGCAACAGTACTTATTATCCTAAGCCCAACTGTATGGGTTGATGTGTTCCATGCAAAAGAGAAAGCAGCGGTATTGAAAGAAGTTTCAGATTTAGAGGCAAGATTAAAACCACAAATTGAGTCATTAAAGAACCAGATTAGTACTACAACTCCAGAAAATAAGTTATCACTTGAAGTTCAATTAAGGGGCATTGAAAATAGTTTTAATCAACAAAAACAGGAAATCATGGCAAAAATGCCTAAAGCAATATTCCCGTTGAAAAATCCTGCAGTATTTTCTATGGCATTGGCTTTCATTGCAGGATGGCTGTTTTCTATACTTGTCCCTGAGAAAGAAGCGGAAAAGAAGTTTGAAGATGAAAAACTACGCACCTATTTAGGCATTGGTGCTGAGTAAAAACACGATATCCACTTACGAAGCTTTGCGTTTCGTAAGTGGATTTTTCTATTGAAAAAAATCATAATATTGGTAAAATAATCAACTTAGTTGGGAGATCGTCTAACGGCAGGACAGCGGACTCTGACTCCGTTAATCTAGGTTCGAATCCTAGTCTCCCAGCCATTTTTTTATATGGTCCCATCGTC
>JAWAQC010000164.1:0-2721 GCA_038894115.1 Candidatus Woesearchaeota archaeon
CATTAGGTTGCAAAAGCCAGCAAGGCCTTGATACCATAGGTATTACAGCAACAAAATTGCATGCCACACTGTTATTGAATATTTTTAAAGCACAAGCACCACAAAAAACTTATCCAGAGCTTATCCAAAATCCATTACAACCTGTTTCTCTTGCTGACAGTTATCAAGGAAACTTCCAATATTTTTTTTCAGGCGGATATTTGCCAGGCAATAGCACTGATGCGGTTAGTGCAATGCTTGCAAAAACCTACAAGGCGCAGCTGGTGATTAACCTTTCCAATGTTGACTATTTGTATGACAAAGACCCAAAAGCTAACAGCAATGCAAAACCTATCCTTGCTTGCAGTTACCAAGAATTGCTTGCAATTACTGGCAGTAGCTGGTCAGCAGGCAAACATATGCCTTTTGATCCTATTGGAACAACAGTCTTGCAGCAGTCAGCAATTCCTTTATTGCTTTGCAGTGCGCAGCTCTCTAATCTTGATGCAGTGCTTTGCAATCAGCAATTTGTAGGAACACTTGTGCGATGATCCTTACCTTATGTTTAAGTATTCTTTACCTTATGTTTCATCATACTCTACCTATGTTTTATTTCTTTTATTCCCTTGCCTCTAAGCAAAAATCAAAGAAAAACACTGCGTAAACGAATAATAAAAATAATAAACTAATAAAAATTAATAAAAATATAAAAGAATAAAAAAACTAATAAATGAAAAAATAATAAAACAAACTAATAAATGATAAATCGATAAAAAGAACCCCTACAAAAATAAAAAAGAGAAAAAATAAAAGATAAATAGATGCATATGGATAATATGATACCATCAGTGAGATATAAAAAATACACTTTTTATTCTTCTAACCCTACATCAGAAGCAGTTTTTATATTTATAAAACCCAATAAGAATTTCCAATAGGAATTGTTGCATCGAACACTTAAATTTGTACAATATCTTTATTTATCCACAATTCTCTTTATAAAAATAGAAAAGTATATATATTACTCTTTATTAAAAAAAGCCCATGGTAAAGCAAAAGATTTCAATGACTATCGATCAAGATGTGTTTGAGCAGTTTAAAGTGTATTGCAAAAAAAATGGGATGAAAATTTCCACCAAAGTTGAGTCTATGATGCGTGATACCTTAAAAAACACAAGCCTTCATGAATTTATGAAAAAATAGTCTAAAAATGCCAGATTAGAAAGAGGCAGTGCCTTGCATTGAAATATCGTGCATTACTACTAATATCTATAGTTTATGTTTAACATTTTTTAGGATATTTGGGAAAAAAAGGGAGAGTATATTTTAAGGATATATTTTGTATTCCTCTAATTTTGGTGGATATAAACTCTCTTTATTACTAAACATACCAATGTTTTTTTAGGATTTTGCATTGTTTCATGCTGTTTAGGTTTTTGTTCCTGATAGTTACTTATAAGAGTTAACCATTTTTTCCAAACCATTTTTTCCAAAAAAAGAGGGATTAGTGAAGCATGAGGGGGAGTATTGTCAAATCCTTTTACCAAGGATTATTCCAAGGACGAGCAGGAATTTTTTCTAAAAAACAACTTTTATTAGTGGTAATTTTTCTTTTTATCTTCTATTTCTTTATTCCTGATGCAGTTGCTGTGCGGCAATTAATATCATTACAGGGAAAAATAACCTATCAAGGTGCGTTAATCCCACAAGGTGGGATTATGGTTACAATTCATGATAGTCCTACTGGAATGGGGCAATGCTATCCTAATGGAACAGCAAAAGATGGTTGTATGTTTAATTCTACCACTACCTACAACCTTTCCATTGTTGATAGTTTTTTTGATGTGATGCTTGGCTCTTTAACCCCTCTTGACCTTAATTATAATCAATATTACTGGATTGATATTAAGGTAAAATTAAGAAACCAGACAACCTGGACAGACCTTGACTGGAATGAAACTGGCATTCCTGGGTTACAAGAACGAAAAAAGTTTGAGTCAGTTTCTGGCGATACGTTTGCCAATGATATTCAAATTAATAATGGCAGTTTTTTTATTTGCCAGGGTGGTTCATGTCCAAGCCCATTGTTTTTAGGATATCCCTATGAAGGAGACTTGTTTGTTGAAAACAATGCAGAAATACGAAAAAAACTTTTTGTTTATGACACCATCTCTGTAGGGAATAGGAACCATACTTCTTATAACTATAACATTTTTGGGAATGCAACGATTGGTGCAAAAGAGCCAAGAGCAATTCCCTATATTAAAAGTAGGGAAGATGTGTATATTTCTGGGAATTTAGCAGTTGGTGATAATTTGTTTGCAGACACGATTATTGGTACTTCTATGATTGATGCTGACAGTTATGAGGCATTTAAAGTGTGCAGGGCAGGAAGCCCTAACAATTGTATTCTTATTGTTGACACGATTAGAAGAAGAGTAACCATCCAGGATAATTTAACTGTGAATGACACCATTACTTTAGGCAGTGGATATTTTGAAAATTATTCTACAATACGGCCAACAATTCGATACCATATTATCGGCAATGCAAGCATGGCTGTCAAAGAGCCAAGGGGTGTTCCTTATGTTACTTCTCCACGTGATTTGTATATTGATGGCAGTTTAGCAGTTGGTGATTATTTGTTTGCAGACACGATTATTGGCACTACCACTGTTGATATTACCAGCAAAGATGCCTTTACTATCCAACCCTATGGTGAGCCTAATAACTGGCTTTTTA
>JAWAQC010000165.1:0-2686 GCA_038894115.1 Candidatus Woesearchaeota archaeon
TAACAGCATTTGCTCCAGCATCAAAAAGAGGAGCAAGTGTGGTTAAATCATTATGCCAAATCCCAGCAATAAGGGTTTTTTGCTTAAAGGCAAGCCGCAGACTTGCTATCCACCACAGATAATAATCAAGAGGAGGTGGACTGCTAAAGGCTGTCCCTTTGATAGGTCGCAGTGCATACACAGTAATTCTATCAATATCATACTGCTCAATGAACTCTTTGGTTACTGCAAAATCCTCTTTTGTTTCCCCAAGACCAATAATCAGGGTAATGGCTTTTTTAAGTCCAAGTTGCTGTGCGTATTCATAGAGTTTACGATACGGTGCTATTGGTTTTGAAGGACATACTTGGTTATGCAAAACAGGGTTAAGGGTTTCAATAGAACCTGAAACTCCTTCTAGATAAGGTTGATAGACACGCAACAAAGAAAGAGGAATAAACCCAGTATTGAGCCATAATTTTTTTCCATAGAGTGCAGTAATGGTCTTAAGCAAAAACTCCAACTCTTGGGAACTCACCCCACTATAGCCTGCTGACAAAAATTCAATTTCCCAGCCTAACCGCTTGCATAAATAGGCTTCAGCAAGAATACTTTCCCGTGTACGTTTTGCTGTTTGCGGATGTTTTATCAAAGCTTTTTGGGTTGACATATAACAAAAAGTGCAATCACCAACACTGCAATACCAAGAAACAAAAATTGCGCGCTCAAAATGGGCTGTTGGAGGAAAAACAGCAGCATAAGCGTCTGATGCTTTTTTGAGCAGTGCTATTGTTTGCTTTGAGATTGTTTTGCCCTTGGTTTGGCTATGAAGCTGCTTTTGGAAAACCATAACCATAGTCCATGCGTTCGGTTACTCATATTTTTATTTTTTGCTTTTATTTTTTAGTTATTTGCTTACTTATGCGTTGGGTATTTTGTATCGTTGGATAATAAAAACCATGAGAATAAGAAGCAGTGCACCTAAAAAACTAAAGACAAAAATAGTCGAAAAATGTTTTGCAAAATAACCAAGGATAAGGCTAAAGATCATGTAAACAATACTTTTCCCTAAATTGATTAATGAAGATACAGTAGCCCGATGAGTGCTTGTTGTTAGCTGCTGAATTCGCTGTTCTAATAATACATAAGCGCATCCTGCAAAAAAAGAAAAAAAGAGTGTTGCTAAAAATCCTGCATATGCATTTGCGTGGGCAGTAACAAAAAACCTAACTGCAGTGCTAAGAATTGCTAAAAAAGCAATTACTCGTTCAGCAGTTAATCTAAAGTAATGTGCTAGGACACTCCCTAACCCAAAAAAGAAAAAATACGCTGCAATAATATATTTTAAGACATGAGGATCTAAATAATGGAGTTGCAACAAAAGCCAAGCAAGATGAGTGCAGCTTCCAAGAATAGCAAAATAGACAAGACGGATAAAAAAGGGTTTGTTGCTGACAACATGGTGCACGGCAGTACGAAGGCGTTTCGTATGCTGCAACGAATGTGTTTTCAAAGGAGGCTCTTTAAGCATCAGACCTATACAAATGCTGATTCCATATGCACCGGCCGTCATAAAAAAAGTGGGCGAAATCCGAAGAGCAATGCCAAAGAACCACTTACAAACCCCATCGTACCCCAAACAAGAGTTTGTATTCCTTGCAAGCGTCCAAATACTTTTGCATAGGAACGCTCTTTTTTTATAGCTTTAAGAGAATCATAGAGAAATGCCCTGTCTGCTCCTGAAAATAATGCAATCATACCCCCAACCAAAATATTAGCCAGTAAAAAATGATAAAAATGGGTTGCATACCCAAAACAAAGAAAGGCAAGCATTCCAAAAACCTGTGCAAAGAGCATAGATTTTTTTCGACCATAATGATCAGCAAACATCCCACTAGGCACTTCGAAGATCAGTGTCGTAGCAATAAAAAAACTTCAAGAAGCATAACCTCAAATACTGAAAGTCCATTTGCCAGAAGAAAGACTGCGTAAATTGCAATGATAAATTCAAATTGGCTTATAAACCGAAACAAATAAAACAATGGAATATTCGATGAATAGTTCATTAGGTTTCGTCCTGATTTAGTTTTTAACCCTGCACAAAACAAGCATAACTATTAGAGAAAAGAGTTTTTCCTCAACATATTTTATTCTTTTGCATGGTCCCACATAAATTCAAAAAACTGGCGGTAGGTTTCTGCAATCGTCTCGTTTTCAATAACAATAGCTAAAAGAGTATCTGGTAAAGGATGAAGATTAATAACGAGATTTCCGCAAATATCAATCATTCCCTTTGACCTGTACTTGTCAGGAATGAACCGTATTTTCATCGTAGGGTCATGCCATGCTTTTGCTTTCTTATCGTTTCGGGTAAATTCATAATACAAAACCTTACCAGTGATTCCTAAGGCAAGTCTGCGCTCATTCCAGACACCATGTCGATGCTTAAGAAACTGGCGTGTGATTCCTGATCCACCTATTGCATAAATTGGCTGTTTTTGCTCAAGCATCATATCATAAGCTTGCATAATCCCTTGGACACCCATGAAAAAATAGACCTGGTTTGGCTGTTTTTTTTCTTCAAACAGCTGATTAAGATGAGGAAGTGATTGGGTAATAAGATATTCTTTTTCTTTGACAAGTTCAAGAAGCCGTTTAGGATTTGCTGGCACATACACTTTTTTTTGTCTTTGAAAACAACACTAAT
>JAWAQC010000166.1:0-2683 GCA_038894115.1 Candidatus Woesearchaeota archaeon
TTGATCCCATACTTTTTGTACCATTCTTCTGGAATGGCGTACCGTGAGCTTAAAGCTGGTAAGGTTGCATGAAAGCTGGTATCAAAAACAGCAACTTGGGGAATTGCGCGGTTTGCTTTAAGAAATACGCTTCCACAACTTTTAATTCCAGCAAGATTATGGGGGTTATGTAACGGTGCTAAAAATGCGTACTTTTCAAGCTCAAGTAAATGTTTTTTTGTGAGTTGGATGCTTGCAGTAAAACGATTTCCTCCATGAACGATTCGATGACCAACCCCCAGCAGTTCTTCATAGGAGGTAAGGTATTTTTTTTCTTGGAGAAAAGAAAAAATCCTTTGCATCCCTTCTTCATAGTTCTGTACTGTGGATTGTTGTTCAAGAATCGGTGCATCGCTTTTTGGCAATTTTGCTATCAATCTACAGTTTTGTGTCCCGATTGCTTCTATGTGTATCGAGAGCATTAATGCTGGAAAATTTGGCTGGGTAAGGATTGCCTCTTCTCCGTGCATGTCAGAAGTTTTTGCTGTTTTGGTCGGTGCATCGGGGGCATTGAGTGTAAAGAGGCTTGCTTTTATTGAGCTTGATCCAACATTAAACACTAAAATTTTTTCTCCTCTTTTTTTTTTGTGTCCTACTTTTAGTTGATGCTTCCTTGCTCCTTCCATTTTTCTTTTTGTTCTTTTTTAATAGTGGGGTTTATGCAGGTAAGAACATCATACCTTGCCCCTGGAAGTATTCTTCTTTTAGCTTTGTTTTTTGGTGTTCGCACTGTACTTTAAAATCAAGCTGAAGAATCCTGAAAACAATACATTCACAAGCAGTATGGTTCCTAAATCATAGGTTGCAAGGGAAATTTCCTGGGAGGTTAGCACGGTTGTAAGGATCACATATCCCACAATGGTAACCAACATTGCTATGATTGGTAAATACGGTCGTAGTCTTTGGAATGCTACGAGCCAAATCATGAGCAAGTAGGCAGCATATCCAGGAAGCAACAGCAAAATTCCCATTTCAAGTGTTGCTTCTAGTTCAAGAAGGAGCAATAACGAGAGGAGCGGATATCCAACCATCCCTAAGGCAATTAAAAAGCTTGGTGAAAGTTTTGGAAGTGCTTGTTTGGTTACTCCATCAATGACTTCAACGACCAATGACGGATGATGCCCATTATTGATTAGGGCTTTTTTGATTGCTGAGAGTTCATACCCATGGGCACGCATTTGTCGCACATAGTCTGTAAGCAACCCTTTAAGAAAGTGATGGGTGTCATAATCAAGTTCATCTGGGGAATATTGGACTGGTGTTTTTTTGTGTTTGGTATGGGGTAGCTGTTGTATCACTGCTTGTAATTGCTTTTCTTTATATCCATATTGTTTTAAACAACTCATAATTGCTTCAATTTCATACCCCTGGCTTAAATTAAAAAGAATATATTCTTTTAAATGCTCTTCGAATGATTCTTGTAAAACAGTAGAAAATTCTTCAGGGAGTTGTTTTTCTTTTTTTTCGTGGTGGATATTCCAGTAGTCTTTAAAAGGGTAAGAAGGTGGTTTGTGCAGTTGCTCTCCTTGTTTTTTAGGGTGCATATGTTTGTTTTCTTGGGCATTTACAAACGATCCATGCATTCCTTGATTGTGTTGCATACTCCTCTTTTAGCCCTCACCTATATTTAAAGATTTTGCTTCTTTGTTGTTTACTTCGAAGGGTGTTTTTTTGAAATATCTTCTGTAAGCAATTGAATTTTATTGGGATCTTGTTTAATTTCTTTTACAATGGTCGCAGGACCAATAATGGTAAATCCTGTTCTATTGCCTAGCAAGAGTTTTGCAATCTCTAACCTCATCTTTTGGATAAACATCATCTTCTCTTGTTGCTGTGGATGGATGACTGCAAGCTCTATCCCTTTAAATTCATTATCGATTTCTTCCATCGTAACCCGAATCAATTCTGCTTCTTCTTCTTTTGAGAGTCTCCCCTCAAGGAGAACGATTTTGTTTTCTTTAGCAATACGCAGCAATTTGTTGATTTTGGTTACCGACGGTAATGTTCGAATCCGTTCAAAGGGAATAAATTCAATCGTTAGCATTGGTCACCAGCTTTTTTTCTTTTTTTCTATAACCTCGGTTGAATGGGTATAAGCTCTGTTGTGATGCAGGAGCGTGTTTTGCTCCCTTGTAGTCCTTGCGTTCTTTGCTACTTTTTGTTTTTTGAACTGTTATTTAATGAGGGTAAAAAGTTGTTCATACAACTGATCAATATTCGTTCCAAGTTTTGCTGAAATCCCTATTACTTTATATTGGGGAAATGCAGCTTCAACATGTTTGATGTCAGCTTTTTTTAAATCAATTTTATTTGCTGCGATGAGAACCGGAATATTTCTTGCTTGGAGATTGCCAATAATGGTGATGTTTACTTGGGAATACGGATCTTTTGTTGCATCAAGCACAACAATCACAGCATCCATCTCATCAAGCCACTTAATGGATTCAATAATGCCTTTTGTTGCTTCTTTTGCTCGCTGTTTAGCCTCTTCTTCAGGGAGACCAGCTTGGATAAATTCTTCATAATCCACTTTTGTTGCAATTCCAGGGGTATCAACAAGGCTAAACGTTAACTCTTTGTTTCCTGATTTGAGGGTAATTTTTTCTTTGATTTGGATTTCTCTTGTTTCGTGGGCGATGCTTGA
>JAWAQC010000167.1:0-2677 GCA_038894115.1 Candidatus Woesearchaeota archaeon
TTAAAAAATTTGATTCCAGAACACTGTTGTGCGTATGCAGATCCTAACTTCATCACACCTATTTTCTATAATTACTTTGTTAATGCAATAAAATTTAGTAATAAAGGAACCAATATTGAAGTGGGATTACAACCCTATCCTAAAAAGCATGATTTTTTAGAACTTTATGTTAAAGACTATGGACAAGGGATTCCACCAGAAAAATTAGCGACACTCTTTAAGAGAGCTGAAGTTAAATCTACAAGTGGTACCTTGGGAGAAAAAGGCTCAGGTTTAGGCTTATACATCTGCCAAGTATTTGCAGAAAAGTGTAATGGATATGTCTATGCCACTAGTGACGCTGAGAAGGGTGCAACATTTTATTTAGGATTACCAAAATGCAGTCATGACACTACTGGATAATCTGTTGGATGCAAATCATTTTTAAGGTACTACAAATAAGAATTCCTATAAAAAATCTTTAATAAAAAAATCTAAAAGACATTTCCCATCCCTGCAATACCAAAAAAAGTTGGGGATGCACTAGTACTTTATACATGCACACTACCCAAAATATGCTGGCTTTTCAACTTGGAGTTGCTTTCCAGCAGCAGCTCTGAAATGCTGGTACATTTCAGCATAGGATTTTTCCATTTCTTCTGTAATTGAAGGTTTGACTTTGGTTAATGCTGCATCAAAATCTTTTTTGGTAACTTCAGTCGCATTGATATCTCTTCTTAGGGCATGCATTGCTGCCTCTCTGCAAAGGCCTTCAATGTCTGCTCCTGCAAATCCTTTGGTTACTTTTGCAAGCGTTTTGATGTCAACATTAGCTGCAAGTGGAATATTTTTGGTATGCACTGCAAAAATTTCTTCTCTTGCCTTTTCATCTGGCGCTGGTGTTAAAACAATTCTGTCAAACCGACCAGGGCGTAGCAGTGCTGTATCGAGCAAATCAGGGCGATTGGTAGCACCGATCACTACTACATTATACAAGGATTGTAACCCATCAATTTCTGTTAAAAACTGGTTAACAACCCTATCCATGACATCATTACTGCTATTAAGGTTTCGTCGTGGTGCTAGCGAATCAATTTCATCAAAAAAGATGATGGTTGGTGAAGTCTGCCTCGCTTTTTTAAAGATTTCACGAACAGCCTTTTCACTTTCACCGACCCATTTGCTTAAAAGTTCAGGCCCTTTCACTGAAATAAAGTTTGCTTCTGATTCATTAGCAACAGCCTTTGCAAGCAAGGTTTTACCTGTCCCTGGTGGGCCATACAATAAAATCCCTTTTGGAGGTGTAATGCCTAAGCGTTTGAATACTTCAGGTTTTTTAAGAGGCCATTCAACAGCTTCAATGAGTTCTTGTTTAACATCCTCTAAGCCACCAATATCTTTCCATTTCACATTGGGAACTTCAACGAGCACTTCACGCATTGCTGAAGGCCGAACTACTTTTAATGCTTCAATAAAATCCTGTTGCTCAATCTTTAATTTTTGGAGCACTTCATTTGGAATCGGCTCATTACCATCTAAATCTAAATCAGGCAGTACCCTTCGCAGGACAATCATAGCAGCTTCTTTTGCTAGTGCTGCAAGGTCTGCACCTACAAACCCATGCGTGATTTCAGCAATCCGCTGCAAGTTGACATCTTTATCTAGGGGCATTGACCGAGTGTGAATTTTTAAAATGTTAAGTCTTCCATCAACTTGTGGCACACCAATTTCAAGTTCCCTATCAAATCGACCAGGCCTGCGCAGTGCGGGATCTAATGCATTTGGAATATTGGTAGCAGCAATCACGATCACTTTTCCTCGTGACTTAAGACCGTCCATTAACGCAAGGAGTTGTGCAACAACACGACGCTCAACTTCACCTTTAGTTTCTTCACGCTTTGATGCAATAGCATCAATTTCATCAATAAAGATAATTGAAGGCCCATGTTCTTCTGCTTCCTGGAATTTTTTTCTGAGATTTTCTTCGGATTGTCCAT
Source organism: Candidatus Woesearchaeota archaeon (assembly GCA_038894115.1). GTDB lineage: Archaea > Nanobdellota > Nanobdellia > Woesearchaeales > JAWAQC01 > JAWAQC01. The sequence continues at coordinate 1,977 of JAWAQC010000167.1, forward strand.
AGTATTTACTCATAATTTCAGGCCCATTAATCACATAAAAATTAGAGTTGGTTTCATTAGCAACTGCCTTTGCAAGCAAGGTTTTGCCAGTCCCAGGTGGTCCATGTAAAAGCACGCCTTTTGGTGGTTCAATACCTAGGCGCTCAAAAATTTCAGGATGCTTTAATGGTAGTTCTACCATTTCCCTGATTTTTTTTATTTCTTCATTTAATCCACCAATGTCTTCATAGGTTACTTCAGGAGCTGCTTCTTCCTCTTTAACTTCTATTGCTTCAGGATTGAATATAATTTCAGTAGCTTCTGTTATAATTACAGGGGTTTGCTTTGGAATTGTGTCAACAACAATAAACTTTAAATCTGAAAATCCAAACCCCATAGACGTCGTTTCATCAAGCATTGCAAAAATATCATCAAAAAACGGGTTTTGCGTCATTGTGCTTTTTCTGCGGCGAACACCGCCTAAACTGAGAATATCACCTTTAACTGCTGCTCTTCCTAATAACCCATTTTTAAATATTGAAGGAGAAGCCTTAACAACAATGTCTTTACGGGCAGGAGCAATAGTTACTTTTTGCGCTTCTTTTACTTCAGCTTTTCTGATAAAAATATGCTCGCCAATACCTGTTTTTGCATTTCTTCGGATAATCCCATCCATGCGCACAATGTTAAGGCCTATATCTCCTGGGTAAGCCCTATCTACA
>JAWAQC010000168.1:0-2663 GCA_038894115.1 Candidatus Woesearchaeota archaeon
ATGGTTCAATCATTCTCGGACAAAAACAAAAAATGTGCTAAATGAACTGAAAAAAGAGGGGAGTATCCTTCCGGCTGGAAAAAAAGATAAGCAGCGCCTGTGGCAAATTGCGCCGCACGTAAAACGAATGACCGTCCATGTATAAAGCCAGTGTAGAACAAACCCGCTAAGGGAAGGTGTAAGAGAAGGAACAACAAGGAACATAAAGCAAGAAGTAAAAAAAAGAACAAAAAAACCAAACAAAAACTCTCTCCTACCAAAAAAGCAAAAAAAGAGATGGAAGCATGAATGAAATCATCAAACAGGATGTCCTTACAATCTTAAAGGAGGCGCAAACAGCAATCGACAGGGCAGACCTACTGATGCTTGAAGAGTTAAGCAATAAAATCAACCATAATAGCTCTATTTTTCAAGACAAGGATTCAATATCCCTTGCTGTTGCCATCTACGCATTGTTTAAAATTTTTAGCAGAGAACAACGAATAGACAAGGAATTAACAAGGATTCTGCAGCAGGCATACTTCGCGCTTGAAAAAAATGACGAGGAGCGCTACCTGCAGCAGATGCAAGCATTACTCAACGCAATTGAAAAAAAAGACCAGCAACTAAGATATTATATCCATAGTGTTTTGGAAAAAGCTGGAATAAAAAAAGGAACGAAACTCTATTATAATGGGATTTCACTTGCACGAGTAGCTGAGGTGATGGGGCTTACCCAATGGGATATCATAACGTATGTTGGGAAAACCAATCTTGCTGAAACCTTTCAAAAAACACCCCATGTCCCAAAACGCCTTGCCCTGACCAGAAAACTGTTCCAGCAAGAACCCAGCAAAACAAGCTAACGAAAAAAACCAGATGAGAAAAAAAGAGATGAAAAAGAAAGAAGAAGATAACAACTCATGGGGATAGTGTTTGCAAAGGAAACAGAAAAAGAAAGAAAAACAAAACCTAGAAAACAAAAAAATAAAGAAAAAAACGAAATGCAATGAAAGCAATCATCTTTGATGCTGGACCATTAATTAGCCTTACAACAAATAATTTACTGTGGCTTCTTGAAGAACTTAAAAAACGGTATCCTGGAAATTTTGTGATTCCAAAATCAGTAAAGGAAGAGCTGGTAGATAAGCCATTGCAGACCAAACGGTATAAATTTGAAGCATTGCAGATTTTGCCCCTCATCACGAATAAAACACTAACAGTAATAAGCACACCTTCCCTTGAACAACAAGCAAAAAGATTGCTAACAGTGGCAAATACCTGCTATTATGCAAAAGGCACACCGATTCAAGTGGTGCAACTGGGAGAAATGGAAGCACTTGCCCTTCATCAAATCATTGATGCCCAAGCCTTTGTCCTTGATGAACGCATTACCAGAATGCTCATTGAAGAACCAATGCAATTAGCTAAACGCCTCTCCGAAAAACTGCACACCCCAGTGCAAGTCCAGCATGAACAACTTGCCACCTTCAAACAACAAACAAAAAACGTAAAGATTATACGTTCTGGAGAGCTGGTAACCGTAGCATACGAACTTGGACTGTTGGATAAGTACATGGGAAGCGAGCAGGAAGGGTATGTAAAAAATATCCAGCATGAAGTGATTGAAGGGGTTTTGTGGGGCATTAAACTCCAAGGATGTGCAATTAGCGAAGAAGAGATCAATGAACTGATCAAGCTTCAAAAAACGTATCGGAGAAAAAAGGAGTAAGCAATGGCACAGCAACTGACAAACAACAAAGTAGAGCAAACCTTGAAATACTCTTCATGGTATATTTTTTTCCATTCCTTGACAATTGGTCTTGGAGAAAAATTTATTGAAGCATTTGCGTTTTTTCTTAAAGCAAGCAATTTACAATTTTCCCTCCTCACACCACTCTCCCAATTTTTTGGAAGTACCATCCAACTATTTACCTATCGCCTGCTAAGTATTTTTAAAAGCAGGAAACTGATGAATATTGTCCTCATTGTCATCCAAGGGCTTGTCTGGATCCCCATTTTTCTTTTAGCACTGCAGCGACGAGAAGAAGTAGTCTGGTTCTATATGTTAATGGTGCTAATTTATTACTGCTGCGCATTTTTAATTAATCCAATCTGGAATAGCTGGATGATGGATTTAGTGCTTCCTGAGCAACGCGGAAAATTCTATGGAAAACGCCATGTCATTATTAACAGCGTGGTATTACTTTCCTACTTACTAGGTGGTGCTGCGCTGCATTATTCCCAACGAACATTCATGACAGAAAGCTATGGGTTTATGCTCCTCTTTGGTCTTGCTGCTGCAGGTAACCTGCTTGCCGCAACGATGTTGCTCAAAAAACATGAACCAGAATATACGATTGTAAAACCAAAAACGTCACTCAAAAAATTTATGATGAGCATGCGCCAGGACAACCAAGGCAGAATTGTGCTCTATTTAGTATTAATGACGATTGCAGTATATATTGCGTCCCCATTCTATACTCCTTATATTTTGCGTAGCCTTAATTTTAGCTATATTGAATTTACAATTTTAATGCTGATCCCTGTCATTCCTAAAATTTTGTTTAGCAAAAAAGCTGGAAAACTCATTGATAAATATGGACCAAAAACAATGCTTAAATTAGCAAGCATCCTGATAGTATTTACCCCCTTACTCTGGATTCTAAATAAATCCTTTTGGT
>JAWAQC010000169.1:0-2639 GCA_038894115.1 Candidatus Woesearchaeota archaeon
GGGTCTCTTTTCTCCTGACGTCTGCAACGAGCAAGGTTCGGTCATAGGCAAGAAAGGTTTTTTCCAGTGATGCGTCTGCATTATGTTTTACCAATGCTTTGGCAATTGCAAGGCGTGCTGCATCTGCTTGCCCCATCACCCCTCCACCATGGACACGGACAAAAATGTCCTTGTCTGCATATGCTTTTTCGCCAGCAAGCATCAATGGCTCCTTGATTTTCATCTGCAATAATGCTGGGGTAATGGTTGAGAGTCCTTTGTAATTGATAAAAATTTTTCCCGTGCCTTTGCGGATGGTTGCTCTTGCAACTGCACGCTTTCGTTTTCCTTGGGTAACAATTGTCGGTTTCATTGCTTTGCACCAAGTTTTCTTGCAAGCTGTTGGAGGGAAATTGTTTTTGTTGGCAACGATGCGGATTGCGCTTCTTCAAGGCGAAGCATTGGCTTGCCTTGGAGTAGTGTTGGTACCGTTCGGTAGCAGCTAATGCGTTTATACGCAGCATTTCCCTTTGGCTGCTTGTAGGGAAGCATTCCACGTATTGTTCGTTTCATAATTTGGTCGCTGTACCGAGGAAAAAATGGTCCTGTAGTATGCGTTCCCCGGTCACGTCGTTGTTTGTATTTTGCAACCGTTGTTACAGGATTGCCACTAATGACGACTGCATTGCAATTGACAATTGCAATCTGTTCTCCAAGCAAGGCTTTTTTTGCAGCAAATGCTGCAACCCTGCCGAGCAATGCATTGGTACCATCAATGATTATCATCGCATTCACCTAACAACCATCAGCCTCTTTTTTCCATCATTGCGTTCTTGAGGAGTTTTCTCTGGCTGGGGTTTTGGATACACCCTTTTTTTATCCTAACAATTTTGCGTTTTTGGGTTTTGGATCTTTTTGCAAATATTCTTGTAACAAATATGATTTTGCACCGGCTTTTGCAATTTTTTCAAGTGCTGTTGCTGAAAAGCTTTGTGCAGCAATGGTGAGGCGTTTGGTTAATTCTCCATCACCTAGCACTTTCCCTGGAACAATGATAATGTCATTTTCCTGTGCATAGCGCTCAATATGGGAAAGATTCACAACTCTTTTTTGTCGTGTCGGCTTAGCTAAATCCTTTGCAACACGTTTCCATAATGGGCTTTGTTGGAGTGCTGCCTGTTTGCGTAGTTCAAGGATTAGCATTTGGGTTTCTTGATTTTTCATACCTCTCATCCTCAATAAGGGTGACATGCGGGGGAAGGGATTTGAACCCTCGCACCCACTAAGGGACTAGCCCCTCAAGCTAGCGCATTTGACCAGGCTCTGCCACCCCCGCAGTTGAACGGGTAGTGTGGTGCACAAGAGCACGGCTTAAGCATGATGCTGGTTGTTCTTACCATAAATACCAAGTCATCCTGCTCCAACGAGCACTTAGAGTGCTTCTTGAAGTGCTTTTACCTGCTCTGTAAATTGTTGAATTGCTTGGCTAAGCATTTCTTTATGGCTTAATTGTCCAAAGCTTTCAATGACCATAATAATGTCATCACTATCGTGGCTTATAGTAATATCATGTTCGCTGCAAAATTCTTCTACTGCCTCGCTAACGAGGAGTGGATCCGCAATTTTAAGCGTTTTTCCGCTCAGCGTAAACACTTTGGGGTATTTTTTGACGACAGCGTCAGGATTTGCATTTTTTCCCATCACCACTTGGGGATATGCTTTATAGTAAATATGCCCTGGTGACCATTTTGCGTGCTCATAACCTCTGCCAAGGATTGCTGTTGCTTCACACTCTAGCTCTTGGCCCTCGGTTAATTTTACAAGAGGTGTTTTGGGATACACGGGGACAACTTTTTTATCTTTTGAAACAAGATCTTCTGCATAGACCATTCTTGGTCCTTTTGCACTGAGCGTAATTTTTAAGGTGCACTTTGCGCATCCTTCACCATTGCACGTGCATTCTTGCTTTAGCGTATACGACGACAAATCTGTTTTCAGGACAATGAGTCCAAGACGATGCGCGATGATTTCATCATAGAGTGCTGATGAGTTTTTGTAAAAGACTACGTCTTCAATGGCCATGGTAGGAACATAATCTTTCATATATCTGCGCAAGATGTTTGCATTGGCAAAACCAAACCCTTTCAAGAGGATAACGACTTGGTTTTCTTTTTTGCTTGCGTGCAGTTTAATGATTTCCATTGGTTCTCAACACCCTAAACGCGTCTTCCTCTCCTTCCGCCTTTTTTTCTACATCCATCATGGGGAATGGGAGTCACTTCTTCAATAATCCCAATTCGGAATCCCATACGCGAGAGGGTTCTAATCGCTGCCTGTGCGCCTGGACCTGGGTTCATGGGACCATTATGCCCACCAGGTGCACGAATTTTAACATGAAGCCCAGTAATGCCTTTTTCGAGGGCAATTTCACCGACTTTTTTTGCAGCACTCATTGCTGCAGTGGGTGATGATTCTAATCGGTCGGATTTGACGACCTGTCCACCTGATGAAACTCCAATGGTTTCAGATCCAGTGATATCTGTGATATGGATAATCGTATTATTATATGAAGAATAAATATATGCGATTCCCCATCGGATTGGTTTTCGCTCTTGGCGTATTTCTTGTCCTTTTTTTTCATCGAGCTGTTCTGCCATCAT
>JAWAQC010000170.1:0-2620 GCA_038894115.1 Candidatus Woesearchaeota archaeon
CTATCGCCATCTGCCGCTTGATTTCCATCCCAATGCAATGAATGCTGCTCTTGCAGCTGAATGTGCGCGTGACCAAAACAAGTTTTGGCAGTACCACGACAAACTTTTTGAAAATCAAAAGGCACTTGACCTTGCAAGCCTTAAACGCTATGCAAAAGACTTAGGGCTTGATACTGCTGAGTTTGATCGTTGTTTGGATAATCGCAACCATTTACAGCGCATTCAAAACGATATTGCGTTTGCCAATAGCCAAGGCATTAGTGGAACCCCCACATTTTTGATTAATAATGTTCCTTTAGTTGGCGCTATGCCCCTGAGTGCATTTGAAGCGCATTTTGAAGCATTTGAAAACCCAGTTGAATTTACGATTTATTTGGTGACTGACAAGCGCTGCTTAAGCTGTCCTAACGAGCAGCTTCGCCAGGTAACCCTGCAGTTGTTTCCGACCGCAACGTTTGTTCAGGTTGATGTCAATGATGCCCAAGGAAAAGCCTTGGTTAAAGAGCTTGGACTCACAGTAGCGCCGATGCTCATCTTTGACAAAAAAGTAACGCAGACTGCTGGTTGGAAATCCAATGAACGCATCCAGCCACTTTTTGAGCTCAAAGGAAATTACTATGTCTTATCTGCTGAAGCGACCGGTTCAACCTGGATTATTGATGATGAAGCAAGAGCAAAGGCAATGCAGCAAGTCTATGATTTGTTAGGCATGGATCCTAACGACAACATCCCCCAGATTGATTTTTTCGTCATGAGTTATTGCCCTTTTGGCAACCAGGCAGAAGAATTGCTTAAGCCTGTCTATGACAAGCTTAAAGGCAAGGCAAAATTCAACCCACGGTATGTGATTTACAATAGTGGCCAAGGTTGTCTTACTGACGAAAAAGGCAACAAGTATTGCTCATTGCACGGCGGGGTTGAGCTTAACCAGAATCTACGAGAATTGTGCGTTTATGAGCTTTATGGTGAAGGTGCTTGGTTTGACTTTGCAATCAAGATGAACACTGCATGCAACGACAAGAATGCAGATACCTGTTGGACTCCTGTAGCACAAAGTTTAGGGTATGATGTGGATGCAATTACTGCCTGTTTTGAGAAAAACAAGCTTGAGTATGTCAAAAAAGATTTTACCTTAAACCAGCTGCTTGGTGTCCAGGGATCTCCAACCATCTTTATTGATGGTGTTGAATACCAAGGACCACGCTCTGCGCAGGGCTATATGATTGCACTGTGCAATGCATTTAAGCAAAAACCAAGCGAATGTGATGAAGTTGCAGGGCTTGAGTCTATCCCTGTGACAGCACCGCAGGGTAGTTGTTAAGCCTTGATTTACAAGTTGTGTATGCGTATTGTTTTAAAACTTTTTTTTCTTTTTATTTTTTGTATGCAGTAATCTTTTTCTTAACTTGTATTCTTAACATATACTCTTCTCTTTATTTATCTTCTATACTTTTGCTTTTTGCCTTTAGCTTTTATCTGGACTTCTTTTATTTTTATCTTTTGTTCTCTTTCTTTAATCATGTTCTTTTTTCTTTGCAGCAAGCATCAATGATGCGCATGCACAAAGGAAAATTAATAAGAGACTTGACGGCGAATGTCCCTTACGGGGGTGGCGGCCTATAAAGGAGTATTGAAGGTGTTGCCGAAGCCGATGCGTGCTGCCTAAACGAGCAGCATCGTGCTTGCAAAGCAAGCACCCGCTCCTTTCGTCTGGCACTTTACGCAGTGTTTTGCACTTTTGTTGGTCCCCGGATGGGGCAGGTCCCCCTACTGCATTACAAACAATCACTCCAGTCGCTTTCTTGATGCTGCTCTTGGCTGGATTTCCTGTTATGTTTCTCAAGAGCATTTACTTCATCCCTCGTTCTTTTTCTGTGTCAACCTCTACTGTCTTTCTAATCGTAATCTTTAAATAGCCCTTCTATTTTCGTTCTTTAAATTTTATTTACCTTATCATGATTTACCTTAAATAAAATTTACTTTCATTATTTGCCTTAACTAACTGTTTATTTACCTTAAAGAAATGTTGGGGGATCGGTACTATGAATCAGCCACATGATGCAGCTCATGAAAGCAATGCAGGTAAAGGAAGCAAAAAAGAAGGGGAGCAACATTCTTCAATGGTTTCTGCCACCAAGCATACCTCTCATCAACCTACTTCCCATCAACCTTCTTCTCAAAACAAAAATCATCAATCCCACACCAGCGATAGTACCTTTCCTACTCCTTCTGGAAATACTCAGGCTGAACAAGCTCCTTCTTCAGGTTCTGTGTCAACAGCTGCCCAGACAACAGGTTCCCAGGATCATGCGCACCTAAGCAGAAAAGAGCGCAGAGCCCTTGAAAAATATCACAAAGAAAGTGGTGCTATCCCTGGTGCAACCACTGGAACAGGCGATGCTAAAGAAAAAAAGCAGGCATCAGCAAAGCAATCCTTCTTCCTTTCTCTTCAAAAAGGCTATGCAAAACATTACAAAAAATTGCTGTTCATCTCTGTCTTATTACTCTTTCTTTCTCTTGCACAAATTGGCTATCAAGTTGCCACAACTGGCGATTTTGTCAAACGGGGGATTAGCCTTCGCGGCGGGATAGAAATTACTGTCACCCAGGAAATGGCACC
>JAWAQC010000171.1:0-2593 GCA_038894115.1 Candidatus Woesearchaeota archaeon
GATTTGCAAGTAGTGCATGGTTATATGCTGAAAGGGAGAGGTTTGACTGGTATAAAATAGAAAAATGCTCTTCTGGTGCTTTTTTCATGTCCAGGGTTATTTTTCGTGTTGCAGTTCCAATTTTTTCTATAGCTTTTAAAAATTCGTCATTGATTTTATCTAAGAAATAAGTAGTAAATTTTCCAGCACCGCGCTTAAGTAGGAACCGCATTTTTCCAAGTTCAAGGTTGTTGGCAGCTTGTTCAAAGACCTGGATTGTTTTATGTTCAACAGTAATGACTTGGTCTTTTCCTACAAAAAAGGTGACTGAGCGCAGTGAAAAGAGTTCTATTTCATCCGGCTGTGGTGTTTGGTATACGAGCTGGATAAATTTTCCTTCAGGTACTATTTTTGAACGTTCAGGATCTTCACCTGCTTGGGTTAGTTCCTCTAGTGAAATCCCAGTATTATCACTGACACTTTTGAGTTCTTCATAGTCAGGTTTCACTAACCTGACCCAATAAAACCCTTTTTTTACAGGCCAGGAAAATTCCTGTGAGATGGTATTTGCCTGGATATCATAAAAAAAGATTTGCATCATGCTCTTACACAAGCAATCTTTAAAATATATAAAAGTATCGCTACAATTCTTTAACCGATTCTTTAACCACTACTCTTTTGTACCTTCTTTGGTAAGTTTTTTTTTACACTTTTTGTGCTTCAACTCTCGCTTAGTGTTATGATTTTGATTGTATGCTTGTTTTTTGTTCTAGTTGAGGGATTTCTAGAGAATTATCCAATATAGGCTCTTTTATGGTGATGTGCTTATTTCTTTATTGCGACATAAACGTTTATAAACCTGAACACTTTTCATAAAACGTATGGGTCTTGATGATTTACGTGCGCAAATCCAAGAAATTGAAAAAGAACTTGCAACGACAAAATACAATAAGCGTACCCAACACCATATTGGATTAGTGAAAGCAAAGCTTGCTCGCCTTAAACAGCAGCTTGAGCAACGCAGCAGCCATAAGGGACAGGTCGGCAAAGCTTATGCAATAAAAAAATCAGGTGACGCAACCGTAGCATTGTTAGGGTTTCCTTCAGTTGGAAAATCAACCCTTCTTAATGCATTAACCAATGCTCAATCAGCTGTTGCAGAATACGCATTCACCACTGTTGATGTTATTCCAGGCTTATTAGAATATAAACATGCAAAAATCCAAATTCTGGATTTACCAGGGATTATCAAAGGTGCAGCATCGGGAAGGGGAAGAGGCAAAGAAGTGCTTTCAGTGCTGCGCAGTGCAGATCTTGTGCTAATGGTTATTGATGTGTTCCATCCAGAGCATTACCAGGTTCTGCTTAAAGAGATTACTGATGCTCATCTTCGGTTAAATGTTCAAAAACCCGATGTCAAAATCGTAAAAACAGAAAAGGATGGTATTCAGCTTCTTTCTACAGTTCCATTACCCGCCGATAAAAAAACCTTTGTGGATATTCTTAAAGAATTTAAAATTACCAATGCAAGTGTGATTATTCGCTCACCGATTACCCTTGATGATTTTATTGATTGTATTGAAGCAAATAAGCATTATACGAAAGGGGTGGTGGTTCTCAATAAAATTGATTTGGCAACACCACAACAATTACAAAAAGCAAAAGAAATGATTACCCCTGATATACTCATTTCAGCGAAGAATCATGAAAATATTGAAATGCTCAAAGAAGTGCTGTATCAAAAATTGGAGTTTATTGCAATCTATCTAAAAGAGCCAGGAAAAAAAGCTGACCTTGAGGTTCCACTTGTGATTAAGAAAGGGTCTACCCTTTATGATCTGTGCGGAAGGTTGCATCGTGATTTTATTCAAAAATTTCGTTATGCACGAATTTGGGGTTCGTCAGCAAAATTTGATGGGCAGATAATTCAAAAACTTGACCACCAGGTCCAGGACAATGATATTGTAGAAATTCATCTTGCGTAGTGATTTCCCTCCTCTTTCATTTCTTGTTTTTTTGCTTCTTGTACGCTCCTGCTTCTTTTCCTACTTTTTTAGTGTTCCTTGGTTCTTGTTAAAGAGGGTTCTTACTCTTTTTCAGTGAATTTTACTTGCTCTTTAATGCTTTTGTTTTCTTCAATCTGGGTAAATCCAAAGAGGTATTGGTTTAGCCATGAGGGTAGCTGGTTTTCTGATGATTGGCTTGTTGTTGTGATGGTCTCAAGCAGTACGGTGCGTATTGACTCTTTTTTTATGGTTTCACCTAAGAAGGTTTTTTCCAACACTGTTGAAAGGGTCTGGAAATATTTTTCCTCAACGCTTAATCCATATGCACGTTGTGCATAGGTAAGGTACATCTCAAAAAGCAGGGTCAGTGTTCCTTTCGCTTGTTCATCATGGTAATACAGATTCTTTGCTTTGCTTGTATTCTTCTCCTTGCTTTTCCTTGTATTGTTGATTGCTTCTTCTAGGCGGTACTGTTTTTTTGGGTTTTCTCGTGCAGAAACGAACGCTTCTTGACGTGTATGGTCGTCATCTCGTGCTTGTTGTTCTTCAAAAAATATTGACAATTGCATTTTTGCTAATGGGGCATACGCATTATTTCCTGTAAATAA
>JAWAQC010000172.1:0-2556 GCA_038894115.1 Candidatus Woesearchaeota archaeon
TATTTTCCCTTATCCTTAAAAAAATGCTGTTATGATACACTATGGTAAAACAAAAAATGCAGCGGTCACTGGAAAAAACTCTTCGTTTGCCTCCTTCAGTTACAGCTACTCTTCGTGAAGGGATTGCTGTAATGCACGGTCCTAAAGGGCAAGTTACTCGCTCTTTTGTGCATCCAAGAGTTGATATTCGCTTTGAAAATGGAGAGTTTACTCTCTTTCCCTCAGCAAAAAAAGTTAACCGTGCTGATAAGATGTATGTTGGTAGTCTTTTTGCTCATTTAAAAAATATGGTAAAAGGTGTTACTGAAGGATTTACCTATGAGCTTAAAATCTGTTCAGGACATTTTCCCATGAGTGTGAGTGTCCAACAAAATCAATTTATTGTCAAAAATTTTATTGGTGAAAAAGTACCACGTGTGATGACGATTAAACCCGGTGCTACGGTTAAAGTAGAAGGTGATAAAGTTTATGTCACTGCGATAGAAAAAGAGCTTGCCGGCAGCGTAGCATCAGATATCGAGCAACTTATGCGTAGGCCTGGGTTTGATAACCGTGTATTCCAAGATGGAATTTATATTATTAATAAAGCAGGTAAGCCTATCCACTAGCTAGAAGAGTATGCATTTTGTTTGGGTAATACCTCCAATTCCTTTTATTCACACTCCTTATGTGCAATTGAAGAATCATGTATTTGACTGTGAATGTGTCAGTGCAACAAGAAAGAGTTGATGAAACCAATGGCAAAAAAGCTCGGACTGAAAAAAGCTCTTGAACTGCGCAAAGCCATAAAAAAGAAAAAGCCTACGTTTTTGCGGCAGGATGCGCATAAATTGAAAAAACTTCCTAAGAATTGGAGAAGCCCTAAAGGTGCCCATTCCAAAATGCGGCACGCTAACAAAGGAAAGCGTCAACTTGTTAAAAAAGGGTATGGTTCTCCAAAAGAGGCTTATGGTTTGCATCCTACAGGTCTTCGTGTTGTTTTAGTGTCATCATTGCAGCAGCTTGCTACCCTTGATCCAAAAACTGATGGGGTGCTACTTTCACATACGGTTGGTAAAAAGAAGCGGATGCAACTGATTCAAGAAATTATTAAGCGCAACTTAACGTTGCTTAATGCTCAAGATCCTCACAAGACATTAGAAGCAATTGGAAGCTGGTTTGCCAAGAAAAAGGAGCAGAAACATAAAACTGCTGTTACGAAGCAAGAAAAAGCCAAGCAAGCAGCTAAGGAAGCAGCGTCAAAAGAACAAAAGGATAAAGATGAAAAACAACGTGTTGGTACTTCCAATGAATCTACTGCTTCATCATCTTCACAAGTTTCTGTAGAAGGTTCTTCTACTGCAGTAGCCTCATCTGCTTTGGCATCAGCGCCTTCACAGCAATCCGATGCTACTCCTCCTACTAGGGGTTCTCAAGAACCTGTTTTAAGTAGTCCTCAACCTTCCTCCCTTAACGAACCAACCTCTCCTAAAGAACCAAAAAAGCAAGAGCAACGTCAAAAAGAAAAAGGAGCAGCCAAAAAATCATAATGCTGTCATTTTTTTGATGAGTCATTATTACTTAATTATTACTTTAATGATTACTTATTATTACTTATTAATTACTTATTATTAAGATTTAAAGATTATTTTGAAAACAACGGAAAACATGTTCCTATCAAACCACATTGTTCCCTTCAAACCCTTACCTATAAATATATCCTCTTTTTTCCATTGGTTTATTTAATCCTGTTGGACTGTTCCTGGACCTTCGTGCATTCGCTACCAATGGATATATGCTTGCATTATCATTGATGATTCACCGTTTGTTGGTGATTCATCGTGATACCACTCTTATGAATTCCATTATTGATGAACATTATTCATGCTTGTGGTATTAAAACCCTATGAAAAGAATGAATGGATGAATTACCATGAACCTTAAAGCAAAACGTCTTTTAGCAGCAAAACTTTTGCGTACGTCGCCAAAAAACATCTATTTTGATCCAGAAAAATTGCAGGATATCAAGGAAGCAATTACAAGGATTGATATTCAAAATCTTATTAAAAATAAAATTATTCAAAAAAAGCCGGTTGTTGGTCAATCTCGCGGAAGGACTAGAAAACGTAATCTTCAAAAAGCAAAAGGAAGAAGACGTGGTGTTGGTTCACGCAAGGGTACAGCTACTGCTCGCAAAAGTAGAAAAGAATCATGGATGGAAAAAATTCGTAGTCAACGTTCCTATTTAGCTTTGCTAAAAGAAAAAAAGTTAAGTTCATCGAAAACTTACCGATTGCTGTATTTACGATGTAAAGGTGGATATTTCAGAAACAAACGCCATTTAAAATTATATCTCCAAGAACATTCCCTTTTACAAAAAAAATAATGATTCCTTTGTTGATGTCCCATGAGAGCAAAACCTAAAATTGTAGCATTTCGAAGAAGACGCTCTGGCAAAACGAATTATACCAAGCGATTAGGGTTATTAAAATCAGGGAAACCACGTTTGGTTGTTCGAAAAACAAATACTGCATTTATCGTCCAGCTCGTGAAGCATCAACCGAATGGTGACCAGGT